>DEQQ01000096.1 GCA_002360455.1 Saprospiraceae bacterium UBA3362 | reverse complement strand
ATCACTTCCTCCTTTGGGATAAAAATAATCATTTATACCATCTCCATTGGGCGAAAAAACATTAGGAAAATAGACATCGCCATATTTTGAAACAAGCAATTTCAATGTTGCGCTGGCAATACATCCATTCGTATCTATAACTGTAACGGTAATGGACTCATCAGTATTCCCGGTAATTACCGGGTTGAGACAATCATCACAAGACAGTTGGTCTGCAGGAGTCCACCGGATAGTTTTAATCGCTGAACTGTCTTGGTTGAGTTGAAGGAACAATTGCTTAGTTTGTCCTTGGAGCAATTCAATTTTGTTTTCAATGTTAATTTGAATTCCAGGAATATCTTTAATTTCAATTTGGTCTTTATACTCACATCCATTAGCATCTTGAATAATAATTTCATACTTACCTGCCGGCAAATTATCATACGTTGAGCTTGGTCCAAAAGTTTTACCACCATCAATAGAAAATAATAGTGGATCTGCTCCTCCTTCAATATCGCAAATACAGATTTTTCCATCCAAAGATCCGCACTTGGTATCATTCAGTGAGATCAATGCATTTTTTATGTTATTTGTATCCTGAGTAATGGTAATAGTTTTGGTCACACTACATCCGTTAATTGGATCTGTGGAAGTACACAAATAATTGCCAATTACTTTTGTTGTAAATTGATCGGAGTTTGATAAAAATCCATTGGGTCCTGTCCATGCATAATTGAGATTTGATTTTGATCCTGTCACTTTTACATTGGCATCTGCTGACTGGCATGTAATATCATTGCCTGAGATTTGAATTGAAGGATGCAGAGTATCTTGGATGATATCAAATACAATCGTCAATTGACAATCTGCTTGATTTGTCAAAATCAAAGTATAGCTCCCGCCTTGATCTATAGTTGGATTCATCAGATTACTTTTAAAACCGTTGGGTCCTATCCATTGATAATTCAAATTGGGTTCATTGGTTTGAACCTGTGGACTTACCACTGTTCTAAGGCAGTTTAACGTATCTGAAATTAACTGTGCTGATATCACCGATCTTAAATCTTTTACATAAAAGGAATCTTTTCTAACACAGCCGTAAATATTGCTAGCTTCAAAAAAATACCAGCCTTCCATGTTAATTAAAATGATACTGTCATAGACAGTCTTTCCGGTCAAATCCTTCCAAAAAAATAGATTTGCGTCTTTGAGATCTGAAGCCCTAAGTTGTAATCCATTATTTTTGCAAGTGATGAAAGAATCTTTTTGAACTAAACTAAAATTAGGGAAGGTCCCATTCTTTGTTATAACAATTTGTCTTACTGCAGTGCATCCATTGAGATCAGTAACCGTTAATACATATATTCCGGAATCCTTTACCGTTGGATTTTGATCTTTGGATGTGAATCCGTTGGGGCCGGTCCATTGAAAACTTACATTTGGAGTATTCGAACCGGCTCGAAGAGTAACCAATGTATTGGAACAAGTAAGAGTATCATCCTGCGCATAGATGTCAGGGAGTTGATCTTTCTGTTGAACATAAATGGAATCTGTGATCTTGCATCCATTTGCAGAAGTAACTGTCACATAATACCAACCCTGAGCAGAGACAGATGCCTTGGTCAATGTAGAATTAAAATTATTCGGTCCTGCCCAACTTATTGTGGAGCCCGGTCTGAGTGAATTTACATTTACAAATGCTTGAGATTTGCAACTTATTGTATCTGCGGATAATACAGGTTGATCAACTGATTTATCTTCTATTACAGTAAGATTGTAGCTTGTTTTGCAGCCATTTTTTCCTTCCATCTCCAGCCTATAAATTCCTCCCATTGATATGCTTGGCTCTTTTTGATTGCTTGAAAAATTGTTAGGGCCGGACCAAGAATATTGATAAGCATTTTTATCGTTAATCAATCGAATTATTTCTGTAGCTTGTAAACAATCGAGAGTATCAAAAACAAAATCTGTGGTTGGAGAAACAGTATCTATCGGAACATTCACCTGATAATTATTGATACAGCCATTGACCCCAATTAATCTTAGTTGGTATATTCCTGACTCGGTGACTGTAGGATTTGTAGAATTACTCATAAAATTATTCGGTCCTGTCCATTCTATTTTATTTAACGAACTATTGGTACTAAAACCAATGTTAACGGATTGCTTAATGCAATTGATGGTATCTGTCAGTACTGATGCTACCGGAACGGTTGTGTCTCGAATGATATATACCGATTTTGAGGCCAAACAAAAATTCGGTCCTGTTACGATTAAAGTATAAAGTCCTGTATCAGAAACCGTAATCCTATTATTGGAACCTAAGAGACCTGTTGGCCCTTGCCATTGAATATTGGCTCCGGGAGTGTTTGTTCCTCCATTGATCTGAATTTGTTTTTTTATACAGTTTAAAGTATCATTGTTACTCACAAATACATCCGGTACGTCACTTGCCTGAGCTACAAAAATGGAGTCTTTTCCTGTACACCCGTTGGGATTCTCAATTGTAAGATAATACCAGCCCGATGTATTTACAATAGGCTGGGAGATTGAGCTTGAAAAATTATTGGGTCCTGTCCAAGTAATTATCCCTACAGTATCTCCGGTCATTCTGATCCTCACATTCAGCATTATACAATTGATGGTATCCACTTTGAGCTGGATGGGCAATCCTGTTTTTAAGTTAAGAACATAAAAAGAATCAATTCCTGTACATCCGGCACTGTCTTTTACAGTGGCTACATACCAGCCTGTATCTTTTGCCACTATTGATGTTGTATCAGAGGATTTGATGCCTTTATAATACCAACTAACATCTGCCTTACGCAATACATGAGTAGCTTTGAGTAAAGCACTATCCTGATTGCACTTGATAGTGTCTCCTGTAATTTTTAAACCCAGTTCTGCGCGAAGGTCATTGACTTGAATTTTAGCTTTTGTAATACAACCATAATCATCGGTCACTGTCACTTCATACTCTCCTTCTTCTCTTACTGTATCGGTATTGTAATTTGAAAAATATCCATTAGGGCCGGACCATTCTACGTTTACATTTTGAATATTAGACTTGACAGAAATAATCCCATAATTCTTACCACATTCAAGATCTTTTTTACTCAATGTGAGAACAGGTGGTGTTACATTTCCTTTGACTTCTATCTCAACTTCTTTGGTACATCCATGTTGTCCTGTAACGAGCAATTTATAGGTTCCGGGTTGATCTACTGTGGGCTTAAGTGTGTTTGCTCCGGACACAATATTTCCATTGGATGTACTCCAAGAATAAGTTATTCCCGGGCCTGTAGAAGTCCCTGTAGCATCCAAAGTAATTGGTTTATTATTACATCCAATTTCAATTGGATCTTTGATAGTGGCATTCAATTTATAAACAGTGACCATCACTTCATCCTTTTCTACACAACATTCCTTCATCGAAATATCATCCAAAGCACATATATTACCAAGCCCTCCCGAAACGGTATTTTTGATGCAAATTGTAGCCATGGTAGCCGCTCCGGAGTTCCAGGTTCCGGTAAATTCTTCCCATCCGCAAATTCCACCCGGAGAAGGAATGGATCCTATGACTGTACCATTTATTCTCATCTCCAAAACCGGAGTAAAGAAAAAATTAAGAACACTCATAATCCAAAAACTCAGCTTATATTCTCTGTTGGGAGAAACATTTATAGTTTGACACCATGCATTCGTTCCTGTGCTGCCATGAATTACCATTGAGTTTTGTCCACGCGTTTCACAGCCAAACTGAGAGGCAATAGAAGGATAATCGATGATAGTATAAGAGTTGTTTGAATTGGTTGCAACATCATTGGCTGTAGGAACATAATTATAAGTCGTTGTTGAGGGTGATATTCCTCCGGATTCAAAATCTCCATTCACAATCAGGTTATCAGAAGTAGCCATTGCGGTGAGTGTATATTTCATATCCATAGAGGGATTGGCTATGGGGTTCAAAATACTTGGATCACTCAACCCATCGGCCGGCGTCCACTCAAAAGTATAATTGGATCCATTGATGTCTCCCATGAGAGGCTTTCCTTCTCCCTCACAGATTACTATATCTGGTCCGGCACTGACCACCAAATTACAGCCATTTGGACGAAGAGGATTTCCTTTTTTGATACTTTGTGCTAATGCCAAAAAAGGAATAAAACATGCAAACAGTAATAAAGTGGATTGTCTCATATAACTTTTACATTATTGGTAATACTATACAATTCAACTTGTTTATTCACTCGCAAGAAAAACGAGTCCAATAGGATCTCAAACCTTTGGTTAATGAATTGAGTGATATTGCGTTCACTAAATTGGCTGATTTTCTTAGAAATAAATATCATCATAAAAATGTTGAAAACGATCATCAAATTGGAGAATGGGTGTAAATATAAAGAAATATTCTTGAGTTAATAAAATTTGTACCTATTAAGAAAGCAAGTTACTAATTCAATAAAATATTATATGTTAATATTTAATATTGATCAAATTATATATTTTTATTTGATTATGTGTCGCCAGCGCAAAATTTCAATGCCAAGAGAAAAAACAATGTCTATCTTCTTTTGATATTTTCGGAAAAATGCTTCATTCTAATTTACTCAAATGTCATAATCTAATGTGCGTCTCTAATGCTAGCCTTTTTCCAAATTTTTTGGATGAAGAAATCAAGAGAAATTTTGTATTTATTCAGATCAACAAATTGCTCAATTCAAATTTTTCAACCCATAAGTTTTCGTTAGAGTGAAATGAATATTTCTTATTTAAAATGATCTTCTCAAGAATTTGCTCTTCATGAATTGCATTGTGAGCTAAAGAAATCCAAGTTACATTCAATTGCCCATGAAACTAAGAAAGCTTATTAAATTTTCAAAGAATAAACTTTTTTCAAATCCAAAAATTTAGTCTTTTGCTTTCTTGCAAAACAATTCATTTTAAAGTGTTGGAAAGCTAGGATTGAAAGCTATACTTTATTCTGGTAAACTCAGTTATCTTTACAGAAATTTGCTGAAACAATATGCAAAATCAAAAGGTTTTTAGAATAATAATGCAAGATATGCGTTTTTTTGGGAAACATGGAGTTTATCCCACTGAAAAAAAATGGACTAATCAAGAATTTATTGTGAATGTAGACTTGAGCTATATCTATTCTGATGCAGAATATTTGGATTATACATTATTATATGAAGCCATAAAAACAGTAATGGATCAAGCTAAAGAGACTTTGGAAGAATTGTGTGTATTAATACAAGAAAATCTTTTCAAAACATTTTCTGTTATTCAATCGGTGAATATTTCAATAACAAAGCAAGTTAATATTGGCGGCCCTCTTAAATCTGTGATGGTATCCCATTTGGCTCAAAGAAATTAGAAATTTCTCATATTGCTACTCCTGATTTATTTTCATCAAAACAGAAAAGGATTTGCTGCTTTTTTCGATAGCCACAGCCAAGTTTTAGCTTGTATTTAAAGCCAAGTTTTATTGTGTTTCAGTATCCACACTTGGGATTAGTTTGAATGATGAATAAATTCTATTGATAAATTGTTTAGTCAAAATTTGTTCACAATCCAATCTATGCTTATATCTTTGCAAACTCATTTTTCATGCCCAAAGACAATTCTATTCGCTCAGTCCTTATTATTGGCTCCGGCCCTATTATTATTGGACAAGCTTGTGAATTTGATTATTCAGGAACACAGGCATCGCGTTCTCTTCGCGAGGAGGGGATTGAGGTCAGTTTGATTAATTCTAATCCTGCCACAATCATGACTGATCCCATTACTGCGGATCATATTTATTTACTCCCTTTAACGGTAGAGTCCATTATTAAAATTCTCGAAGAAAGGAAGATTGATGCTGTTCTTCCCACAATGGGAGGCCAAACTGCTCTTAATCTTGCCATGGAGGCTGATAAACAGAACATTTGGAATAAGTATGGTGTCAAAATGATTGGGGTGGATATTGCAGCAATTAATACTGCCGAAGATCGAGAATTATTCCGAAAACTCATGGTTCAAATAGGCGTCTCGGTTGCCCAAAGCAAGGTTGCCAACTCTTTTTTGGAGGGCAAAGAGGCTGCACAAGAAATTGGGTTTCCATTGGTAATTAGGCCTTCTTTTACTTTAGGTGGCACCGGCGGAAGCTTTGTGATGAAGAGTGATCAATTTGATGAAGCCTTAAGAAGGGGTCTAGATGCAAGTCCTACACACGAAGTCCTTGTCGAAAAAGCGGTTTTAGGTTGGAAGGAGTATGAGCTGGAATTATTAAGAGATAAAAACGATAATGTTGTGATTATCTGTACCGTAGAAAACCTGGATCCAATGGGAATTCATACAGGAGACAGCATCACGGTGGCTCCGGCAATGACTCTTTCTGATACTGCTTTTCAAAGGATGAGAAATCAGGCTATGAAAATGATGCGCAGCATGGGGAATTTTGCAGGAGGATGCAATGTTCAGTTTGCTTTGAATCCTGAAAATGAAGATATTATAGCTGTAGAAATTAATCCAAGAGTTTCAAGATCTTCCGCTTTGGCCAGTAAGGCCACAGGGTATCCAATTGCAAAAATTGCAGCAAAATTAGCTTTAGGATATACTCTGGATGAGCTCAAAAATCAAATAACACAAGATACTTCAGCTCTTTTTGAGCCGACTTTGGATTATGTTATTGTAAAAATGCCTCGATGGAATTTTGAAAAATTTCACGGTGCAGACACAAGACTAGGCTTACAAATGAAATCTGTTGGCGAGGTCATGGCTATTGGTCGATCATTCACCGAAGCTCTTCAAAAAGCTTGTCAATCTTTGGAAAATGACAGACATGGTTTGGGCGCTGATAAAAAAGAATGGCTCAACACCCAGGATATCTTGGAGAGGTTAGAAAAAACCAGTGATGACAGAATTTTTAGATTGAAAGATGCTATAAGACTGGGAGTTCCTGAAAAAACTGTTCAAAAACTTACCGGAATAGATCCTTGGTTTATCAAAGAGATCAAAAAACTGGTCCAAATGGAGGAGCAGGTTCAAAAACTCAATGTCCCGGAAGATATAGGAAAAGAATTTTTTGTAGAGCTCAAACAAAATGGGTACTCGGATGCACAGATCGCATGGCTGCTGAGAATCGAAGAAAAAGATGTTAAAAAATACAGAGCCGGATTGGGTATTAAAAGAAGTTATAAGCTTGTAGATACCTGTGCTGCTGAATTTGAGGCCAAAACTCCATATTATTACTCCAGTTATGATGGAGAAAATGAAAGTGAATCCCTTGCTCAAAAGAAAATTATTGTCCTTGGCTCGGGGCCGAACAGAATTGGTCAAGGAATTGAATTTGATTATTGTTGTGTTCATGGTGTTCTGGCCATTAGAGAAGAAGGAATACAGGCTATAATGGTCAATTGCAATCCGGAGACAGTAAGTACAGATTTTGATATTGCAGATAAATTATATTTTGAGCCCATTTATTGGGAGCATATTGAAGACATCATAGACCACGAAAAACCGAACGGTATCATTGTGCAATTGGGAGGCCAAACGGCTCTAAAGCTTGCAGAAAAAATCCACGCTAAAGGCATTCCGATCATAGGAACGGATTATCCTAATATGGATATAGCAGAAGATAGAGGAAGATTTTCAGATTTACTTAAAGAAATGGATATTCCTTACCCAAAATACGGTGTTGCCACAGATGCTGACTCAGCCTTAGATGTTGCAAGAAGCATCTCCTATCCTGTTTTGGTCAGACCATCTTATGTATTGGGAGGTCAACGAATGAGAATTGTGATCAATGACGAAGAATTGGAGAGACATGTATTGTCCATTTTCAAACATATGCCTGACAATAAAGTCCTGATTGATCAGTTTTTGGAACGAGCTAAAGAAGCAGAAATAGATGCCTTGTGTGATGGAGAAAATGTTCACATCATGGGCATCATGGAGCATATAGAACCTGCTGGAATTCACTCAGGAGACAGTTCTGCAGTTCTGCCTCCCTACAGCTTATCCCAAGAGTCAGTGGAGGTCATGATAGAGTATGCCAAGCGCATAGCGCTTCGCCTAAAAATCAAAGGGCTTATCAACATCCAGTTTGCTATCAAGGACAAGCAAGTGTATGTCATTGAAGCCAATCCTCGAGCCTCCAGAACAACTCCTTTTATTGCCAAAGCCTATGGTGTTCCGTATCTAAAAATCGCTACCAAATTGATGCTTGGAACTCATAAAATTTCTGACTTTGAGATGATCAATTCAATGGAAGGTTATGCGATCAAAGTTCCTGTGTTCTCATTCAATAAATTTCCAGGAGTTGACATTAGTTTAGGGCCTGAAATGAAATCTACCGGAGAAGCAATTCATTTCATTAAAGATCTTTACGATCCTTATTTTAGAAATTTGGACAGTAAAAGATATATGTATCTTACAAGATAAACCGGATTGGAATTATTGCTGCTGAAGCTGTGAGAGTTATTACAGTTTTTTAGCCAAAACGTAACAGACTGAAAAAACCAGAAGACAAGAAATGATACTGATACCAATGTAGGCAATTGTGGTTTGCCATTGCTTTTGCTCCAAACATTGAAACAATTCCATGGTGAAGGTAGAAAATGTACTAAAGCCTCCGCAAAACCCAATCATCAATAAATATTGGATCATATCTTGATTTGAACTGGATTGAATTTTTGCAGCACATATTGCGAGAATTGCGCAGCTGATGATATTGCTGACAAGAGTGCCTGTAAGCAGATGTTGATTTGATTTAAACCAATCTGTCAAGACAAATCTGACCAAACTTCCAAGACCACCGCCTATAAAAATCAGTAAGTAATTCAATTTGCAATAAGTTGTCTTCTTCTAATGATCCATTTTAATAACCCTGTAATACTTATTCCAAAGATTAGCAATAAAATGAATAATTTCATATTTCCCAAAAACTGCAGCCTCACAACCAAAAATATGGTCAATGAATTGATAAAAATTAAAATCAACGTAGCCTGTGTATGAGAACAACCTACATCCAACATCATATGATGAATATGCTGTCTGTCCGGACTAAAAGGTGATCTGCCTGACAATAATCTCACAATGAAAACTCTCAATGTATCATATAGTGGAATAAACAATATCCCTACTCCTAATGCAGGAGCAGCTACAACCTTGTTATTGAGTACAGGAATATCCAAATGCAGCTCAATAAAACGAATAGTCAAAATGCCACAAATCAAACCAACCAATAATGAGCCGGTATCTCCCATAAAAATCTTTGCAGGGGTAACATTATATTTTAAAAAAGCTACCAATGATCCTACCAGCGCAAAGGCAATGATGCAAAGTACTATTTGATCCGTAACGTAAAACCAAGCTCCCAAACTTATGCAAATCAATGTTCCAATTCCTGCACTTAATCCATTGATTCCATCTATTAAATTGAAGGCATTAATGATGACCAACAAAGTAAACATCGAAATAATAGCACTCAGATAATAGGGAATTTGATAAACACCAAAAATTCCATGAAGGCTTGTTAGTTTTACATTGGCCAAAAAAACAAGAATACCTGCAGCGAGAATTTGGCCTAACATTTTTTTATAAGGAGTAAGAGGAATAATATCGTCCTTTGCTCCAATAAGAAAGATAATAATGAAACTGCATAAGATATATTGCATATTTCCAAACACCTCAAAGGGAGTCCACATGATAATGGAAAAAACTACCCCGGCAAAGATGGCTATTCCTCCTAAGGTTGGAATACTGTTTTTATGGGCTCTCCTCTCTCCGGGTTCATCCATTAATCGCTTTACCTTTGCTATATTGATAATAGAAGGTATGGCAACAAAGGTAACCAAGAATGCCGTTAAAAAACAAAGTACTACATGATACATGCATCAAGCAATTACTTTGTAAAAATATGAATTTATTGAATATTACAGAAAGAAACTTAGTCTGACATTCTGCCTATTGCACAGCTCACAAATGATTTTGCTTTGGAGATTAGATTATTTTCATCGGCCGGTGGATAACCCAAGGAGCTTAATTTTTGAATAAGGTTAGATTTCTCTATTGTTCCTTCTACTGAAATGATCCCCTGTTCTATGTCCACTTCAACGGACTCAACATTATCCATCTTAGAAACTTGATTTTTTATGGTATTTGCACAACCACCGCATTTGATATTTTCTACTTGAACTTGAATTGCCATTTTATTTTTTTATTAATAACAATAGTGTAATTCAATAAGTTCATGCTGTTACCATTCCATAGTTATAGCTTAAAAAAATTAATAGGATTTCTTGCGTTCCCAGTAGTTTTGGGCTTCAATTTCATCCAAAATGGCAAGGTAATTTTGATACCGACTCAAGCTAATACTGCCGTTTTCTAAAGCCTTTTTTACAGCACATTGGGGCTCATTTTTATGCAGACATTGAGAACCAAATTTACAATCAACAGAAAGTTGAAAAAATTCTCTAAAATTATGTGCAACGTCTTCAATAGTCAGATTATTAAAACTGAGAGTTTTTATTCCGGGAGTATCAATAATAAAACTATCATTTACATGAAACATTTCGGCAAAGGTTGTGGTGTGTGTGCCTTTTCCACTATAGTCAGAGATGCCTCCTGTTTTAAGTTTAAGTTCAGGCCAAACGGCATTAAGAACGCTGCTTTTGCCAACTCCAGACTGCCCTGAAAACAGGCTAATTGAATGGGCCAATAATTGTCTCAATTCTCCAATTCCGGTACCATCTGCTGCAGAACAATTTAAAACCTTATAGCCAATGGATTCATAAACTTTTTTTTGTTCAGAAAACAAATCAACCATCTCCGTTGTCCAAAGATCCGACTTATTGAATAAGAGAATGACCGGAATATTTTGCGGTTCTGTTGTCAATAAATATCGATCTATAAATCCTTGTTTGAGTGCCGGTTGAACTATAGTGGTCAATAGAACCAATTGATCGATATTGGATGCTATGAGATGAATATGATGTTTGCTTTTTGGAGATTGTCGCGCGATATAATTTTTTCTGGCTAAAATAGTATGAATTACAGCTTCTTGGGATGATTCATTCTCAGGCTCAAATTCTACCTCATCGCCTACTGCGATTGGGTTGGTGAGATCTTGATCTTTGAGCTTGAATTTTCCGGGCAATCTGCATGAATGCAGTGCCCCTGTGGCTTTGTCCAATACCTCATACCAGCTCCCGGTAGATCTCATGACAATTCCCGTCATCTATAAGACTCATTTTTTTTATAAGAAATCAAATTCATTTCTTTGGCAGCGGCCATCAGGCTTCGTATTAAAAAAGGATCTTCTTCTATTGCATTGCCAACGACCACAAGATCTGCTCCTGCTCTAAAACTTTGATGCGCTGTTTCGGCATCTCTTATTCCTCCTCCAATAATTAAAGGAATTTCCACCACCTTACTTACTTTTTGAATCATGTCTGACGACACCGGACGTTTTGCTCCGCTTCCTGCATCCATAAAAACCAATTTCATTCCTAGAAATTGCCCTGCCAGGGCAGTCGTTTGAGCAATTTCTGCCTTGTCGTGTGGTATTGGAATGGTTTGACTGATGTAAGCTGCAGTATTGCTTTTTCCTCCATCGATCAACATATAGGCAGTCGGAATAACTTCAATTTTGGAGACCATTAATTTTGGTGCAGCTTCGACATGTTTTCCGATTAAATAATCGGGATTCCTCCCTGATAAAAGGGATAAAAACAACAGTGCATCTGCTTGAGCAGAAAGTTGAAATCCATTTCCGGGAAAAAGAAAAACCGGAATCTGAGTATTTTCTCTAATTAATTTTATACACTCTTCTATTCTGTCTTGCACAATCAGACTACCACCTAAAAAAAAGTAATCCACCTGATATTTTGCAGAAAGCTCAAGAATAGTGTCTAAGTTCTTTAACTTCTGATGATCAGGATCAATTAGCACGGCTAAACTTTTGATCCCGAGACTTTTCTTCTTTTGTAATTCTCTGATAAATTGATCTACCATATTTGCAAAGGTAGAGATTATTTTGATCTTGATTAAGAAGCTTAGGCTCTCTCGGCTAATTTAATATAGATTTACAATGAGATAAAGAGTCAACCATAAAGTTGCAATAAATGAAAATCTCAAGCTCAAAAGTGAGTCCTATAAGCGTTTTCAATGCTTTGCTGTGCAGCTATTTATAAGGATTATTAAACCCAAAATCGGCATTTATTTCTTTCAAAAAAACCGGCTAAAATCCAATTGCCCTTAATCCTCATATTGTCGTTCTAACTAATGAGATCACTAAGCATCAAAGATTCAATCCTATGGTTTTTTCCATAACATAGTCTTCCATCCAATATCCGTTACCGATAGAAATATCTTCTTGACGAATCACTTTGTATCCCCGATGTTGATAAAATTCTATTGCCTTATTTTCTCGATTTACATTAAGACTGAGAATTAATTGTTTATTTTCTATTGCTGTTTTCTCGATTTCATCAAACAATAATTTTCCTAATCCTTTACCTTGTTGAGCTGGTAGTATATAAATTTTATGAATTTTTGTTTTTGGTTCATTCAAATAATTGAGCTCGTAGGATGCAAAGCCAAGAGCATTTTCATCTTGTTTTGCTATTAAAAATTGATGAGTTTTAGCTTCCATTTGCTCTCTGAGAGACTCCGTAGAATACATCATCTGTAACATGTATTCTAGTTGCTCCTGAGATAGAATTTGTTTGAATGTTACAGGCCAGGTTATTCTTGCTATTGTTTGAATTTTTTCTATGTCGTGAAGATCTGCTTTTACAATGTTGACCATTTTGCTTCTTATCATTTTTGCCGTGAAAATACGATTGATCTCAATGTTGACTAAGACTTTTTGTATCCTAATTTATTTTTATAACCATTATTATACTATTTATCCACTTTTGGAATTCATGAAGGGTTTAAAAAACTAGAATAAATTGTATAATGAGATTCCTTCTGTGAGCTGCCTGTAGGGTTTATACCAAAGTGAATTGCAGCTTTTATTGAAATTTCCTCATTCACTTTGGTATAAAGTCTATTTCTTGAGAAGCAAGAAATAGACCGAGCGAAAGCGAGCCCGGAAGGGAGCGACCCGACCAAAGGGAGGGGCACAGCCAAAATTGGATCAATTGTTTGTTATTCTTTGTTTTTGGTACAAGTTTTGATCTATAATCAGGCTATGAATAAATCTTTGATTTTGAGCAAATCACAACATCAAAAGGGAATGAATGGTCATAAAAAAGCTTATTCAGAATAAAAAAATCAATCAGGTTCAAAAATCAAAAATTCTTACAATTTTGTTAAAAAAAAACCGTTAGGGTTATAATGAACAATTTTTCTACGAAATTTGTCGTACATTTGAACAATAAAATTAAAAAACCTTCAATCATGCGTAAATTTTTCAATTATGGTCTTTTGATTGCTCTTCTTCTGCCTTTGGGAGCAATGGCTCAACGAAAAGGCAAGAAGCCTGCTGACATGAAAGTGGGCACGAACTCAGCAGTTTATATGACTCCTGATGGTAAGATGGGCGGCAATGTAATAAACCCTTCCGGATCTGCGGCCTTAGGAACTCCTAAAAAGTTAAGCTCTGTTGAGGGCATTACTGAATATGTTTTGGATAATGGGCTTAAGGTCTTGTTGTATCCTGACAATTCCAAACAAACTATTACAGTAAACATTACCTACTTGGTGGGCTCTCGTCATGAAGGTTATGGCGAGACGGGAATGGCTCACTTATTGGAACATCTTGTTTTTAAGGGTACACCGACTCATAAGGATATTCCTAATGAATTGTCTTCTCATGGTGCCAGACCAAATGGTACGACTTGGTATGACAGGACAAATTATTTTGAGACTTTTTCTGCAACGGATGAAAACTTAAAGTGGGCACTGGATCTTGAGTCTGATAGGATGATTAATTCGTACATTGCAAAAAAAGATTTAGACTCAGAAATGAGCGTAGTGAGAAATGAATTTGAAAGTGGTGAAAACGATCCGCAGTCTATTTTGATGGAGCGTGTTTTGTCAACAGGATTTCTCTGGCATAATTATGGAAAAAGCACAATCGGAGCAAGATCTGATATAGAAAATGTTCCCATAGAACGTCTTCAAGCTTTTTATAAAAAATACTATCAACCTGATAATGCTGTATTGACTGTTGCAGGCAAAATTGACGAAGCCAAAACCATTGCATTGGTGAACGAGTATTTTGGTAAACTTCCGCGACCTAGCAGAGAGTTGATTCCAACTTATACATCAGAACCTACACAAGATGGCGAGAGAATGGTAACCCTTAAGCGTGTAGGAGATGTTCAGACGGTTTCTTGTATGTATCATATTGCTCCCGGATCACATCCTGACGCTACTGCTGCCGATGTATTGGTAGACATTATGACCAACGAACCTTCGGGAAGATTGTACAAGGCACTTGTGGATACAAAAAAAGCATCTTCTCAGTGGGGTTGGTGTGCAACCTTAAGAGAGCCGGGATTTGCTTATTTTAATGCTTCTGTGAGAAAAGAAAATTCACTGGAAGAAGCTAAGAATGCGATGCTTAAAACCATAGATGAAATAGCTACAAATCCACCAACAAAAGAAGAGGTAGAAAGATCCAAATCAAAAATGCTCAAAGAATTCGAATTGTTGTATAGAAATACTGAAAGAGTAGGAACTGCAATTTCTGAATTTATAGGAATGGGAGATTGGAGATTGGCTTTTATTACCAGAGATTATCTAAGAAATGTGACACCGGAAGATGTACAAAGAGTAGCTCAAACCTATTTTAAACCATCCAACAGAACCATAGGAATGTTTGTTCCTGATGCAACTCCGGATAGAACAGAAATCCCTAAATCTCCGGATATTGCTTCATTGGTAAATGGATATAAAGGTGATGCACCTATCGCACAAGGAGAAGATTTTGACCCTAGTCCTGCAAACATTGAAAAAAGAACACACAGAGGGCAGCAACCCAACAGCATCAAATATGCATTCTTGCCAAAACTTACCAAAGGGAATTTGGTCAATGCAACTTTGACACTAAGAATGGGAGATGTAAAAAGTTTGATGAACAAGGCTATGGTTTCACAGCTCACTGCAAGTATGCTTGATAAAGGAACCAAGACAATGAACAGGCAGCAAATCAAGGATGAATTTGACAAGCTAAAAGCGAAGGTAAATATTTATGGTAGTCAAGGAACTGTAAACGCTTCCATTCAAACTACCAAGGAGAATCTTCCGGCGGTGATGAAAATTGTAACGGAAATTTTGAAAAATCCTGCTTTTGATGCTAATGAATTTGATAAATTGAAAAACGAAGAATTAGCTTCGATAGAGGAACAAAAGTCTGATCCTCAGGCACAAGTAGGAACTGCATATTCTCGCCACTTGAATCCTTATTCTAAAGAAGACGTAAGATATGTTTATACTATTGATGAAGAATTAGAGGCCATCAAGACTTGCAACTTAGAAGATGTCAAAAAGTTCCATTCTGAATTTTATGGTGCCAATGCAGCAACAGTAGCTGTTGTTGGAGATTTTGATGAAGCTGTGATCAAAGACTTGGTTGGTAAAGAATTTGGAGTTTGGAAAAGCAAAATGCCTTATTCTAGACTGGAACAAAAATACAATGATGTTCAGGCGGCAAATATTAATATTGAAACTCCTGATAAAGCTAACTCAATGTTTTTGGCAGGATGTAATTTAAAGATCAAAGACAGCGATCCGGATTATGCTGCTATCTTGATGGGAAATTATATCCTTGGTGGTGGATTTTTGAACAGTAGATTAGCAACAAGAATTCGTCAAAAAGAGGGATTAAGTTATGGTGTTGGATCTCAATTCAGTGCCAATTCAGAAGATCAAAGCGGAAGCTTTACTGCGTATGCAATTTATGCACCGGAAAACAGAGATAAACTGGAGGTCGCTTTTAAGGAAGAAATTGAAAAGATGTTGAAAGATGGATTTACAGAAAAAGAATTGACAGATGCAAAATCAGGTTTACTCCAATCCAGAAAGGTGAGCAGATCTCAAGATAACACATTGGCTGGAATGTTGAATACAATGTTAAATCTTGGAAGAACATTAGATTTTACTGCCGAACTTGAAAAACAAATTGAAAATTTGACCGTAGATCAAGTGAATGCGGCAATGAAAAAACATATTGACCCTTCAAAGATAAGTTACTTCAAAGGAGGCGATTTTGCAAATAAGCTAAAAAAGCCTTAAAAAAATTAACAATATTCAAATTTTGGAAAAAGGCAATCAAAATTGATTGCCTTTTTTATTTACATTCACATTTTATAGCTCGTTTAGGGAAAATGTCTGAGAGTGTTTGAAGTAATTTTTTCCAATCTTTATCCATCCGGTCAATTTGATCTTCTGTAAAAATTTCTTGATTGTTAGATAAGTATCTTTGTTCTACAACTCTTGTAAAATGAACAAGGGTAATATTGGTTTGCAAACAAGCTGAGTACTTTCTTTTGACGTTATCAATATTTTTTCTGGTATCATCAACAAATACAATATTTTTAAAACGAGATCCTGATTTTCCTAATATAAATGATAACATTTCCCCTTTATCCATTCCGCTGCTCATCAAAATACCATTCTTGTAACTAAGTTCTCGTTGAAGAGTGTAATCAAAATTCATTCGATTGTCATTGAGGTCTTTGAGTTCATTGAGCTTCAGATCGATTCCATTGCGCTTGAGCTCTCGTTCGGTTGCAGTGCGATAGGAAGGACTTCGTGACGTCAATGCAAAAACTCTTAGGCCGCTATTTTGCCATTTATTAATTAAAACTGCGGCCGAGTCATCGCTAAGAGACATGGTTCCGAGCTCAAACAAAAGACCAATGGCTTCATTATATTTACACTTATCGGCCAATTTTTGTGTACCAATATCCGGTTTATATTTTAACTCACCACTCTGCCACTGATACCAAAAATCACTGCCTAAATCATGATCTGATTTTAATATAGTGTTATCAATATCCAATACGATCAAGAGATCGGAATTGCTGACCTGTGTCAATTGCTGTTGAATGATTGAATCAATTGCAGAGTATCGATTGAGAACTGTATCAATCAAAAATTGCGAATAAATGTTAGACCACGAAATCCATAAAACCACCAAAGATAAAATCTGCTTCATCATAAAATGAGAATAATAACAAACTAAAAACTAGATCTACAAAAGTACTATAAATTGTTTGAGTTCAATACAGGGAATGTTTGATAAAAACCAAGTTAGAATCAAATTATATTAGATTCTTCTTGTCAAACAGCCATCAATTGTTCTTTACCATTTACTCTTCATATTTTATTCTATACCTCAAACCAAAATAAATTTCTCTTCCTCTTGTCGGCCCCCAAACGGATGATGTGTCAAAGTATTGGCTAAAAGGATTTTGCCAACTAATAATAGGCTGCAGCTGCCTAAAATCAAAAAGATTTTCACAACCTGCATAAAGTTCAAATGACTTGACATTATAGGTAAACTGAATGTTGAATGTGGTATATGGGTCAGAATAATTAGGTCTTCTAAACTCCAATGGATTGGTTTTTGTGTCTGCCAATCTCTGCTTTCCATACCAATGAACATTAAGATCTATATGGTACAATTTACTTGTTGGAATATAACTTACTGTGGTTAAAATTTTATGCTTTGGATTAAATGGCAAACTTATTTTACTGTTTTCAATTTTTCTAAATACATCAAGATAATTGTAGCCTGCTTTAAACTCAACCAACTTATAAAGTTTCATGGATGCCTCAATTTGAAATCCATTGCTTACACTGGTTCCTGTAAAATTCTTGATAATTGCTTTTGTTGGATCTGAATCATAATCCGGAAAAATCTGATTTTGAAAAGAAGTTCTATAATAATCACAGCTTACGTATCCCGACAAATTTTCATCTTCTGTTTCAAATTTTTGAGTAAAATTAATTCCATAATTCAGAGCCTTTTCCGGTTTTAGTTCTTCTGTGATCACAATATTTCTTGAACTTACCAACAAATTAATATTCTCGCTAAACAGGTTTATGGTTCTCCATCCGGTACCAACATTCAATCTTAAAATTGACTTTGGTCTTATATCATATTTTAGTAATGTTCTGGGTGTCCATTGCAAACCAAACTGATTATGATGATCTAGTCTTACTCCGGCAATCCATGTCATCGTATTGTCTAAAAATTTCATTGTATTTTCTGCAAAAAGTCCGGTAATTTTTTCAGCTTTATTGAACGAACCATTATATGTTCTCTTTAGACTTGTGTCAGAAAAATGAATAGTCTCATCAAGCGATAATAATCTATGACTTACTCCATATTTTACATCATTGTTCTTGTAGCTGTATTCATGTTGTAAATTGATATACAAATTAGTTTGTTTGGCATCATATTGAACGGTTCCAAAATAAGAGTTTTGTTGTTGATAAAATGAAGAAGCAAATGCGACAAAACGATGAGCATCATTCAGTCTATAGGCTGTTTTTGTCCAAATTTCAGGTTGATTCAAGCCTACAACCTGTCCATAAACTGAGGTACTTCCTCGATCTTCGAGTGGTGAAAATTGAGCTTGTCCTCCCACTCTTTTTTCATTTAGAAATCTAAATCCTATTGAACTATACCAAGCTAACCCATTCTCTGTTCCATACTTCCATTTATTGGATAACATGATCCTATTCAACTTAGGAACATCCAAAAATTGGTCATGATCACGATCAAATTTTCCTGCAGGAAATATAGTGTGGATGGCTGTAAGGTTGCTCCAGTTGTTTTTTTTGAAAGAATAATTAGCATTCAGATGCTTCTCAAAAAAATTATTTACGTAGGCGTTTAAATACAACTTGTCTGTTTTGTCGGGATCCTTTGTTTCCACATTAATTTGACCACTTATACTTTCGAATCCTTGCAGAACACTGTTTGCTCCTTTAGATATATAAATATTGTCTACAATCGAACCCGGAATACTGCTTATTCCATAGGTATAAGTCAACGCTTGAATCATAGGAAATCCGTCCACCAAAACTTGATTGTAAACTCCTGAAAGACCTAAAATTCTTAGTTCCTTAGAATTTGTGATTACATTCGTAGTCTGTGGTTGCACTGTGACCTGAGTTTCGAAACATCCGGCCAGGTCGCAGCAAGCTGCTTTTTTTAACTCCGTTTGAGAAATTTGTTCTGTCTTAATGGGACTGATATCAGAAATGGAAATTCCATCTCGTTGAGCCTTTATTACAACCTGATCTAAGGATTTAATTTCACTTAATCTAAATTGAATTGAGTTCTGGTTTTGATATTCTATAGTGTCAGAAGAATGGGCTGCGTATGATGCAATGAGTTTCTTTACAATAGAGGAAGGAATCTCTATTTCAAAATCTCCATTTTGATCTGTCTCAACATGATTATTGGAGCCCAACCAGTAAATGTTGACACCTTGCAGCACGCTATTCTTTTGGTTTACAACTTTACCTTTAATACTTTGAGCTAAAAGCGGAGAAGAACACAAGGCAATTGCTACTACTAAAACTCTAAACATAATCTACGCAACTAATTGTATAATAAAAGCCAATTTTATTGAATTGTTCAAATTGTCTGTGAGTAAAGAGAAATAGATGAAGTTCAACTGTGTCCTTAGCTTGTTTTTTTGGCTAATGTTTTGGGGAAATTATTTTTTGTTGAACAGTTTCTTCAAATAATAAGGGATAACAACATCTAGCTTTTCGGTTGATTCAATGTCCGGATATCCCTTAAATTCTTTACATCGTATCAAGGCTTGCTCTAAATCCAAAGAGTATTGTTCTTGCCAATAAAACAATCTCTTTGCAAATAGCTCATTGGCAAGATACTCTTGCTCAGGCTGTCCGGGTGTCGGAATAAGTATAGCCGGTTTTTGAATCACTGCAAGATCCAATAAAGTGGTATAACCGGATCTGCAAACGATCAAATCTGAAGCGCACATTATTTTATTAATTTGACCTGATAATGCCAAAGGAATTACGTCCAAATTGGGAATCTTTTCAATGGGTTTTGCATTTTGATTTCCTCTAACCAATACACACTTTAAATTCGCAAAACTGTCTTTTTGATTAAGAATAAGTTGCTCTAAAAAACTTCTTTGAGGTTCCGGACCTGATAAAATAAAAGCTATATCAAACTGCTTATCAATCTTCAATTTTTTAAATCTGCTTACGATACCAAGAAAATGTTTTTCCATTTTCTTGAAATTATGAGAGAGGTTTCCGGCTAAATTTACCTGCTGGCCGGTATCCGGAACCCATAATTGGTCAAATGTTTTGTAAAAAAAATACGCCCAAGTATCACTTATCCATTCCAAAAACCAATTGCCAAGTGGAAAATGAAGATGGTGAGATATAATAATTGATGGAATTCCTTTTTGTGCCACTCCAAGCCTCGCATCAGATATGATCAAATCCGGCTTTATTTTATTGCACAATTTCTTACAAACAAAATGCTCATGAATTATTGCTTTATGCAATTTGATGATCTGCAAAAACATATTCCAAACCATACTATTGCTAGGATAATTGATATTATAATCCGGAAGTTCATGTACAACCAGATTAGGAAATTCTTTGGACAAAAAATCCTTTCCGGCACCACTGCAGGCTAATTCTACTTCAAACTTTTGATCAATGAAATATTGAATTATTGGTATTGATCTGGTGATATGTCCCAAACCCCAATGTTGTGGAGCAAATAGCAGCTTCAAGGCCTGAAATTTTGCTGCAAGATAAGTTCATTTTTAAATTTTTTCAACTTGTATTATTTTCCTTTTTGTCTTGAAACCTAAGATGGATAATAAAATAAAAAACAAGATAAAGTCATAGAAAAAATGATAAAATATTGAATATCAATAAAATTGGAATTCTATCTCAAACAACAAATAAAAGAGTAGAAAGTCTAAACTCTACTTAGTCTTCCAGTCCCATTTGCCCTTGATCATGCATTTTTTTGAGTAGAGCATCCACTTTATACATTTCATCTACAGTATCGTCTAAAAAGAACTTTAATTCCGGCATAACGCGTAATTGTGACTTTATTCTTTGATGCAAAGCCTGCTTGAGTCTTTGGTAAGACTCTTCCATTTCAAGTATAGGCTCTTGCTTATTTTCGGTATTGAATATAGAAAGGTAAATTTTAGCTAAAGACATATCCGGACTTATTTTCACCTGAGTCACAGTTACCAAAACCTGAGATCCGTAAATATACTTCCCTTCAGAAACCAACACAATACTAAAGTTTCTCTTCAAAAGTTCCGCTACTTTAAGCTGTCTTATACTATCCATAACTTGAAATCTATTTGCAAAAATAATAAAATAAAGAAAAGTTTTGCGAAAAAATCGAATTCCTTTTCCATGAACTCGACTTAGGAAATTGATCCGATACGACCAGTCAGATAGAATACAAGTTAAATCTATCTCTCAATACTGGAATTAATAGTAAATCGAACACATACCTTCTGTTCATATATAAATACATTGGGCTAATCCTCAAAACTATTATCAGGTGTGTCAACAAAAACAACCTGCATAAATTGTTAAAATAGTGGTAATTCACTTCACCAACTAAATTGATATGGGATTTATTTCTTTACGCACTCTGCTAAATTCAAGCAACATAAAAACTAAAATATATCACAAAGAATTAAAACTTATTTTATTTTTGCATCGACCACATCTCAAACATAGTGAACAAATAAAACTTATTTTGGGAAAAAATTGAGCACAATAAATATTATTGATTGCAATCTAATTAAAAAAATGAAAAAATTAATTATTATCCTTCTTCTCCCTACTTTGCTTCTTTCACAAGAGCATAGATATTCTGATGATTTTGAAGTTAAAATTATCAGGAAGCATGGTCAAAATGCTAAAATCATCAAAGACTCCATTGCATACCTTGTTAAGAAAGACACAGCTAATTATGAACTTTTTAATTATAAAGGTGAACTCATTACAACTACCAGTAGTGAGGATTTGTGTTTTATCAATAACAAAACAGCCATTGTACACAAAGAAAATGGATACATTTTATTTGATTTGGAAAATAAGAAGCCAATATCAGAAGAATACCATAGTTTAATCAGTCATAGGAATAATTTTATTGTCTCAAAAAAAGAAAATCAGGAACAACTTTTATCAAATGACCTAAAGCCATTGAATGATCAATACTATGAATATATTTATCCATTACTTTCCTGGTGTTATCTAACAAAGAAAAATGGATTATACGGCTTACTAAATGCAAAAGGTGAAGCAATTCTTAAAAACGAATATATAAGAATAGAAAATGTAATTTGGAAAAACAAAATCATTGCAAAAAAATCCGATGGAATATATTTATATGACTCTTTGACAATTGTTGGAAAATGCGATACTATTTATCATGTAACTGATTTCACTTCTTCATTCGCAATATGTGGCCTTGGCAATATAAAAAAGGGTACGATAAAATATGGAATTATAGATTATAATGGGAAGGTAATCCTTCCATTTCAATATGATGAAATTGCACTAAAACAAAATTATTTTGTATGTCGAGATAAAAAGTTATACAGTTATTTTAGATTAGATGGTACTCCACTAAATGATTCAGATATTGATTTTTCAAATGGTTCCACAGAAAAAGTAAAAATTGTAAAATATAAAGAAGATGGATATACCGGTCTGATGACTGAAAGCGGTCAAAAATTGACTAAGGCAATTTATCATCCTCTGGCAGAAATTAATAATACAAAGTATTGGAAAGGATACAATCAGAAAACATGGACTTTTGATTATTTTACTCCTGAAGGTAAAAAACTAAATTTAACAAAAGACCTATACACTGTGGATGAGTTTGGAAATATCATTTTTTCTGAAGATGGAAAATATGGTATAATTAATTTGGAAGGTAAGATTCTTTTAGACCCCAAATATGACGAAATATCAATTTGTAATGAAGTAAATTCCTACACAGGGCTTACGACTTCAAACTATTTTAAAGTGTCCATATCCGGATCAACTTTTTTGCTGGATAAAAATTTTAAACCAATCAATAAAAATCCTTTTGAGGCTGATATTTCTTGTCCCATTGAAAAACTGGTAGTATTGAAGGAAGAAAATAAAGAAAAATTGTTCAACATTGAAGGCAAAGAAGTTTTACCTAATAAATATGATATAATCGTAATTTACAATAAAAATATTGTAGGTTTGAAAAATAATAATAAGTATTATATTTATTATGCTTCCCAAAATAAATTATCGGATATGGAATTTGATGAAATTGTTCATGTAACAGAACAATTTCAGATTGTCCAATACAAAGGGAAATATGGATTATTAAATAACAATAAAAAAATTTCGATTCCGGCTGAATATACGAGTATAGAATCATCAGATATTTATTACGTGGTGTACAATGGTGAACTTTGCGGACTTTTTGATGAGGATGGTAACCAGTTATTGCCATTTGAATATAAAAGTCTAAGGGTCTTTGGACTTGGTGTGAGAATCGAAGCCAAAGATAAAAATGGCAAGGCAATAGTTATAGATATTTTGGGCCAAGAAGTTAAATAATAAAAGGATTATTTTATTAATAATGAATCAGAATTAATCTCATTGGATTACCGTATGTTCAAGACAATAACTATTCAATCCAATCTCGTTTGAGTTGGCCAAATTTTTTCAACATAAAGAGCATTAGTGTAGAGTAAATTTTTCATAATTCTTTTCCACTGACAGGGAGTTAGTGCAGTTCCATCGGCATTGTATCCCATAATGTTTCTACTTCCACTTGGCCAGTTATCACAACGACCGCCATGTGGCCCTCCACAACTATTGTGACATGGATTGATCCTGCACTCCTTGTTCACATCAATGTCTATACCATTACATTCATTGTCACAATAAAAGGAATGACACAAACCTAGAATATGTCCAAACTCGTGATTCAAAGATCCGGCAAAAGCCCACCAGCCAAATGGACCATTATTTTTTGCATTATCATATGCATCAAGTAGAGTTAAATCATTACAAAATGTAAGACCACAGGCATATCCGCTGATGTGAAAATCACCCGGTTCGCCGGTATCCATAAAACTAATATGCAAGACAGAATCTTGGTAATATCTCTTGCTTTCATTCCAAGTATCACTAAACCAAATACCTCCAAAAGTATCTAATGGGTGATTATTTGTATATAAAGTATAGTGTATTCTAGAATGCCCAAGAAAATTTGCCGGGCTCAAAGGACTTTCCTTTAAATCTGACATCACCCAATTTGCATGATTTACAAATCGATGCGCATAACTTACTCCATTATGTACTGTTAAATCTTCACGTTCTCCTCTATAAAAATTCCCATTTGCTGATCCGAAAAAATGAACATTGATCCTAATAATATATCGAGGTACGTTTGCAGTATCCAATTTTTCAATGGCTTCAAGGATTGCAAGTGTATCAATTTTATTGTTCTTTTGAGTTAATGGAACAGCTTTCTTAGATGTCAAACAAGAAAAGAAATTGAAAATCATCAAACATATTATCAATACACCAATATTTGCATTGCCCAAATCACTCGTTTTCATTGCTCATTGAATTAACTAAATTTAGAATTTTATCTTTAAAACTGTCTTTAATTGTATTTTGCACTTTCGCAGAATAAAAATTGCTTTTCGAGTTACTGAGAATAAAAGAAATTACAGACTCTACATCCATAGAGTTAATATCATAATGAAAATATGAATTGCCATACTCGTTTAAAAATTCAATAGAGGCTTCATTTTTATTTGAAATAAAATTAATAATAGGAAGCCCTGTAAAAGTATACTCAATAAGTTTGCTGGGCAAGCCCGCATAAGTACCATTAGAAAAATTTAGTAATATGTCCGATTCGGAATACGCGTCAATCAATTCATGCTCTAAAGTTAATTTACTATGAGAAAAATTGCGATTTTTTTCAATCATTTTTAGTACTGCCGAACTTTGATTTCCATACAATTTTACTTTGATATGGATATCCCTTTGAATTAATCTCAATATAACTTCCGATAACAGTTCTATCTCAGAAATTCCGGTTCTCAAACTGTCAAAAGTAGAGCCTATGTAACTGAGATTAATTCCATTATCCTTGTTCTTTCTTTCAATATTTTCCACATTAATAGTCACGGGATTGTATACTAAATTAAATTTTGAATGAGGATCTTGTGTTTCTAGCCTATAGTAATCAATAATATTTTGTGAATTTGTAATGATTGCATTTGCAGATTTAACCAATTGATTTTCCCATTGTTTTCCTTTGTTTTTCCAAATTCCATTTCTGGTTAAAGTATGTGGATTTTCCCAATATAAATCACCAATATCCATAATCCATTTTAAATTGGGATTACTCTTACTCAATTTACTGGCTAATAAATGAGCACTCCAAGGGTTTGAAATACTCAAAATCAGTTGGCAATTTTTTACAATAGATCTGTATTTAAAATAACAATATAAATATGTAAATATATGATAATCCGGAAAGAATAAGGATTGAATAATCTTGATAAATTTGCTTTTTCTTATATAATGCTTAGAATGTTCGGGTCCAAGTAAAGCTTGTTTTAATGAAATAGTATTGTACATTTTAGACTTATACAAAATATATAAATCATGTGCTTCTAGACTATTGATAATTTCCATGCTTCGCATTGCCCTTGGATTTCTCTCTGGTGGTAAATGATGGCAAATAATCAATAGTTTCAACTTTATAATTTCTTTAAATAATAATCAAATAAGCTTAACTATAATAAACAGTAAGCATTTCCTTCTTGCTTAATTCTGACCTCAATGGCCATTCAGCAGATTCTACTCCCTGATAGCAAAGGCGCTGATAATCTTTCTGAGTCATTAAAACCAATCTGTTTAACATTTGAATTGTTGCCTCAATATTATTCTCCTGAACAATGAACGAATTATAGCCTGAAACGAAAAAATCAGGAATATCGCAATGCTTAGTGCTTAATATAGGCTTACCCATTTGTACTGCATCTTTTAATATAACGGGACAGCCACCTTCTGTATCCACTTCAGCTGACACTTTAGAAAGATTGACACAAAAATGGCAGCCGGATAATTCTTTGTAAACTTGATCAAAGCTAATTTTACCATTCAATCTAACATTATCCAATTGATGTAAGTCTATCAATCTCACTAAAGAATTATAATATTCTGAGTTTGCTATTTCTCCAAAACAGCGAAGTGTAAACTCATTTTTAGAAAAATGGCTCAACGCCATTAACAAAACATCCTGCCCTTTTTTCTCTGTATACGTAGCTATTTGAGTCAATACAATTGGTCTTGAAAGTGGAAGTCGTTTTTGAGAGAAATTCCTTTGAAACATCATATGGACAACATGAATTTGCTGTATTGGAATTCCATATTTTTGTAATAATAATTTACTGTACGAACCTTCTACAATAAATTCTGCCCCGTACTGAGCCAATCTTGAATACTTACTCACAATGCTTGAATCTCTAGCGGGTAAAAATTCATAATCATAACCATAAAATGAAACTATCCTTTTCAGACTGAGATCATAAATTAGATCAGAAAACTCTATTGCAATATTTCCAAAATGAAAATGAATGCAATCTATTGAATGTCGCATACAATACAACTTAATATGATCTATTGCTGTACGTGAGTTGAAATAATGTTTTAATTTGTCTTTTAAGGAAATTGGATATTTAATCTTTTCCTGGTTTTCAATAGCAGAAATGAATGGTTTAGAAATATCAGTTACCAAATATTTGGAATAAATATGATGATCCACTTCAGTTGAGCTTAAATTGAGTAAGGCTTCTAACCAATTCATCGTCTCAGGCAACCAAACGTCAACTATATGTAACACTTTATAAGACATTAGAAGAGTTTTGTTTCAGCATTTGCCTGTATAATAAAAATGTTAAAACTCTCATCTTTTCCATTCTACTCATCTCTTGCATTCGTCTTTCTGTTATGGATTTATAATCCATTTGGTATAATTGTAACTCAATTTGTTCATCCACTTTCTTATAATTTACAAACAATGTACTGTGCCCCAATTTATTGAAAACCTTCTCTCTTACCGAGTTTAATTTATTGGATAATGCAAAAATATTCATATTAATAAAATCTACAGGAATTCCGGTTTTCTGCCAGCTGATTTGCTTTAACTCTTTTGGAAGTTTTTTGTCCAAAACTTGAAAATAAAATTTATTATTCAACTGCCATTCATCATCTAAAGAATAATTAAACTCTAACCATTTCAAATTATAAAATGGAATAATGACTTTGCTGTATTGCGCAAGATAGTAGAGCGAGAAAGCTCCGGAATTTCTCATTCTTTGATTGACAATGAAGCAATCAATGTTCTGAATATTATAAAAATCAGAATTAATATCAATAATTTTTTTTGGATCTTTTATCCATTGTTCAGCAATAGAAGAATCGATTCTCTTATTAGTTTCTGCTTTTCCTGCATAGATTCCTCCACCAAAAAAACCATGAACAATTTGGGGAAATTCAAGATGAATTTGATCAAACAAGTCCCCCTCATGCAGGTGCTCCATACTCAACATACCGGAAGTTTTCCAGATATTCATACACCTTCTAGAAACCCAATTATCATATAAAATTTCAAAATGTCTGTGCTCAATATTTAGGTTTTTTGATACACGTTGAGCAATTTCTAAATCGATACTATTTTCCTCAGAAAAAGTAAAACTTTTGAATGGGAACATTTCTTTCAGGATCGTAGCAATCAACCTGCTGTCAAGTCCGCCACTCAAACTCAAGCCTAATGGATAAGATATAGATTGCAAACTGTCTAATGAAGAAACTATGAGTTCATAATATTTTTCAATACTCTCCTCAAGCTTCAATTCATTATTCTTTAAAATTTTCTCCCATGACCAATACCTCCTTTGTGTTTCACTTTTATTATTCAAATCAAAGCATAATATAGTTCCGGGTGGAGTTCTTTTTATCTCCTTATGCCATGACTGATTCTCCAGCAAATGACCATTCTGTATAAAACTCTCTATCGCATCTTCATTCCAATTCCATTGTCTGATCTCTAATGTTCGCAAATCCTTTTGATCAGAAAACCATAACAATTCTCCATTTTCAAAATAATAATACATTGGGTAAAACCCCAATGCATCCGAAACTAAATATAAACAATTGGATTTTTTATGATACAGTGTAATTGCATAAATCCCATTGATTTGATAAGCAAGATCAAGGCAAAATTGCTGAAAACTTTCCGGGCTAAAATCTGAATAATTGTTCCACAATAAGTTGAAAGATTTCGTAATTGAAATATTACCAAATAAGGTACAATAATACTCCGGTGTTTCCTTTTTATAAAAATTATGTTCTACGTTAGTAGAAAATTCTTGATAGTATTGTTTATATTGATGTATAAAATTATATTGAAATGATCGATCCGGAAAATCAATCAAATGCTTAAATCTAATATATCCAAATACTGATGACAATTTTAGCTTATTTTAAGTTGCAACAATTGGATCAACTTTGCTTTATTGCAAAGGTAAAAAATTAGAAGATAACTTACAATGCACAAACAAAAATAGGTAAGACCAAAAAAGTAGTCCTTTAGTCCGACGATAATCCCAAGCCAAAGTAAAACAGTCAATAAAAATAAAAACCATTGCTTTTCTGACTTCTCCACGGTCAAATATCCTTCTTTTAGAATATAGAGTATTGTAATAAATAACAAAAAGAATGAATAGATCAGTTGAAATTGTAAAAAATGAGGTAAGCTAATTTTATTAAAAAGAAAAAACAAAATGATCAGGTAATTAAAAATAGCTACAACAAGATTCCAGTAAAAAATTAATTTTGACCTTCCCTCGGTCAATACAAAATTAGTCAAAATATTACTAACTCCTTTGATAAGAGCAATTAAGCTAAAATATCCGGCAACCAGTAATAAATCCTTTTCATTTCTCTCATAAATCCATTTAAATATTGTCTCTAAATTGAAAAATAATACAATATGGGCCGGAAGTAATAAATACAGATAAGACAATATTGTTTTTAGGCGTATCTGATTGGTATTGTTTTCAAAATCCTTACGACTAAGAACTGAAAAAACAGTTTTATTAAAAACAGGATTCAGTTTTGAAAATAATATATAGCATAATTCACAGGCTAAATTATACAGCCCTAATATAGATAATCCAAATAAACTGCCCACTAGAACTGTATCATAATTACCCTGAAGATAACTTAAGCCTTGCGTAGCAACATGATAATTAGACATCGTTACCAGTTCTTTTGGTTCTTCTAATTGTTGTTCCTTTTGCAACACCCGAGTATAAACTAGAAAACTGAGTAAATACAATATACCAAATCGTATAAAAATACCTGAACAAAATAAAATTAAAGGTTCAAATTTTTCTAATCCTAATAGGATAAAAATGAACTCAAGCGAATAAGCAATGAGCTGAATTATTAACCATTCTCTTTGTTTATCTTCACGGATTAATGCTGAGCTGTATTGACTCCCAATAGCTATGAGCACAAAAATTGAAATGCACAAAATTAGAGTCAAGGTAAAATAGGGAGCCGGATGGAATGACTGAATAAAATAAAAAATAAAAAAACAGAGACAGATGACTAACCATAGCCCTTGAAAACTTAGCAGTCTCTTGGCTAGGGCAAAATTCCACACTCTTTTTTGAATAGTTGCGATCCACATTCCGGGATCAAAAATACTGTGTGCCATACGATAAGCCAGTTGGACCACTGTAAACCAACCTAGGGCATCACCTCCAAGATTTCTTCCAATCAGCAACAATAAGATAAATTGTAAAAAAGCTATAACAATTGCGCTCGCCAGCTGGTAGCGATACACTTGATTTAACCATGTTGTTTGATTTTGGGTCAATTCCGACTTCTATTTTCAAACTACAAAAATGCACTTTGTTGGTCATATATTGTGGTAAATAGAAAATAAATTTATTTCAGGTCAGTCATTCTCTATGTTCCATAGGAAAGCAGGCTTAATATATTTTATTTTGAACGCATTTTGAGAGTCTTAAAAATCAGACTAAAACAGCTGTAAAGAATGTCCGGAAGAATTGACCCAAAATTAATATCTAAATGAGTATCTTCGCATTAAAGTTGCCTCAATGGATAGATCTCTTGATGTTTTTATCACTCAAGAATGGCTGGATTGTATCGCACCATTGGGTAAGTCTTTTATACAAAGTTTTGAGTATAAAGAAAGCTTTGCAAAGATTTGTTTAAGTCAACATTCTACCTGGGGAAAACTGAGGGTTCATTGCCCAAAATTTACAGTTTATAATCTGCAAATGACTCATGTCGATACTCAACTTTCGCCAATCAATAAATATTCCAGAGAACAAACCCTATCAAAGTCAATTATTAAATATTTAAATCAATTTCCATCTGTACAAATTAAATTTCCTATAAATCATAAGTTAATAAGTCCATGGCATGATTTTCAATACAAGGCTCAATATTTTACTACCTGTTATATTTCAAAAACAGTGTCTAAGGGTGAGTTAATGGATTTAATTAGTTTTAAGAAGAGAAATAAATTGGTTCAAGAAAATGATGAGCTTGAATTGTTGGTGAATGACCTTGATAGCTTGCAATTCATTTGGGAAAATAATCACTATTATGCCGCGGCCGGACTCACCAAGGAAATATTACGGTCCATTTGTAGCTTCCTTTTGCCAAAAAATCAAATCAAAATTTACACCTTGTTAAAAGCAGGAGTATCTGTTGCCTGTTCGATAGTCATTATTGAACATGATATACATTACTTGTGGCTTTCTGCTGTAAACGAAAAACACAGTACCAACGATGCCCTTTCAAAACTAATTTGGAAGAATATTATAGAGTGTCTTGATGATCACTGTGACTTTCATTTTGATGGCAGCATACATAAAAAAATAGAATCCATATTTATTGATTTCGGTGCTTCACTTCAGCCTTATGCAGTTATTACAAAACCCTTTTCAACATTGTTTTAAATGATTGAGGCTAATACTCTTTTTCTTGCAGAACAATTGGCTGTAAATTGGATTTTACAGTCGATGAGAAAAACAAATCATCAAGGAATTCCTCATTCTCAGTCCATCCTTTTTCCATGGTATTATACAGATGCTTATCCTGAAACTAGTGGATATTGCATTGAAAACTTATTGGATCACTCCTGTTTTGATAGTGCACTCAATACTGCGAAATGGTTGTGCAAAATACAGAATAAAGATGGGTCTTATTACAGTGGAAACAAAGCTAAAAATCCTCCTAGTTTTTTCAATACCTCACAAATTTTATCCGGGCTCCATCTGGCCTTTCTTTATTTTAAGGATGACAAAATGAAGATGGCGGCAGATAAAGCTTTTGATTGGTGTACATCATGCTTAGACTCTTCTGGAGTTCCGTATAAAGGCCTATACGTCAATCACTATTTTGCCAGTTATTACTCCCATGCTCTGTGGTCATTAATCAAATTTGCAAGAAGAAATAATAATTCAGAGAAACTGAATCTGTTGACTAAGTCTATCAACATGCTGTATACAAATGAAAACAAATATACACATTTTGATCATTGTAGTTTTTTTCCTGACTCAGATCTATCTCTAACTCATACGATCTTTTATACTTTGGAGGGATTTTGGGAATCCTCTATAATTCTTGATAGGCCGGATATTCAAAATTCAATAATCACTATTTTAAAATCATGGAATGAGCAAATTGGTGAAGATGGGGGACTGTTTTCTACCTATAATCAAAAAAGGAAAAAAGTAGGATCCGGTCAATGTCTAACCGGACAAGCTCAATGTGTAAGTTTAATGTGCAAAGTAGATTCTTATTTGACAACGAATCAATTTCAAGATTGTGTGGAAGTCATTTTAAAAAATTTGCTCTCAAAACAATACAAAATAAAACAGTTAAAAGGAAGTTTTCCGGCAAGTTATCCCATCTATGGAAATTATTTTCCACTCAAAGTTGTAAACTGGACTCAAAAGTTTTTTTTAGACTCTTGTAAATATTATCGTAATAATATCCAACAATCTATTTATAAGATTACTTAGAAATAATAAGTCTGAACGTTTTGGAAGAATTTTCCTTGCTGATTCTTACAAAATAATATCCACTTTCTATATCTAGAATATTAATCGAAGGCTGAATTAATTTTTGATAACGAATCAGTTTTCCTTGTAAATTAAAAATGGAACAATCTACGATGTCCTCTAATTGATCAAATTTCACATTATCTTGAGCAGGATTAGGGACAAGTTCTACATATTGAAATGAATTTACATTATCGGTTTTTGTTGTTCCACAAAGAATAGGATTCGCATTTTGAAGCATGAATGCATCCACTAATGCTTGATTATGGACAGCATGCTGATTTCCGGTATAAATCCAGGTTTCCCACAATGGAGATGGATAAGAAATGTTTTTCAATCGAGTTTCCATAGAGCAGGTACCATAGGCTATTGGAAAATTGGTTAACTGACTTATTGACCAATAAGGTTTTTTGGCATCACAGGCAACAATTCCGTCAAGCGTTTGATGATATGAAAAAAGAGCGACACCATCATTTAGCTGGATATTATTTGTATCCAATACTCCTCCGTAATAGTTAAACACACCTTGAACTTTTACATCGTAACCATTGACCAATAAATTGCCTTCTACCGGACCAAGATCAGGTCTTGCCTGACCATTTACTGCACTTAATTCCCTTGTTGCTGCCGGTTTCTCCGAAGCTTCATTAATAAATGCTGAAGCCAAAGCAACAAATCCTCCGGCACTTTCACCTCCTACCCATAGGCGATCTCCATCTATGCCATAATGAACATGCTTTGCTTTGATAAATCGAATTGCGGCTTTTGCATCTTGCATACCTCTATATCCTGCCCTAACCACCTCTGCCTCATCATAGGGAAAAATATTGCCATGAAAACCTAATCGATAGTCTGCAGTAACGGCAACAAAGCCTCTTTTAGCCCATTCAATACAATTTTTGTGCATTGACTGTCTGGTTCCCGAAACAAAACCTCCACCAAAAAACCACACAACACAAGGTTTTTTTGCTTCTGTAGATCCAACCGGATAAAATACATCTACAAATAATGAATCTTCAATATTCTGATAGTCCAAACTCGTTCCAATAAACTGATTCAGGTCGGATTGGTAGCTGTATTTCGCAACAGTATAATCACAATGCTGTGCAAACAATAAGCTGCTCCATATAATGATAATAGCGGTAACTATTGACTTCATAATTCTATTTTAGATACGAAGATAATGTATAAATTTCTCTTTAGATCTTATTTAGTCAAAATAATTTTCTTTACTAAAATTATACGGCCCTGTACTTTGAGCTATTGAAGACCAAGTAATCATCTTGTCATGCCTTACTTTTGTCTTCTCACATAAAGGAATGAGTATCTCTTTTGGCCTAATTGAATCTACTTTCAGCTTTACTTCAAAAAACGGTGATAATCGGTAATTTTTCTACCTCAGAATTATTTTTTCAAAATAAAGATTATTATTCACATTGTATTCCAAAATAACTATACCAGATGGCCAGTTTTCTACATTAAGCTTGAATTCATTCTGATCTATAACATTTCTATATAAGGTTGACCCTGAAACTGAGTATATATTTAGCTGGTATTGTTTCATTTTGGCAGGCCTGTTAATTTTAAGCTCATGGTCATTATAATTGCTCATAGGCCATTCTTGGATTGGTTTACCCAAAGAATAAACTATATTGCTGGTTATTTGATCAATCCCGTTGAAATACTCAACTTTGTAATAACATGAATTTTCAATATTTTCTTTATCAATATATTCCGGTTCACTTTTTTGCAAGTTTTGAACAGTCGTCAAAATTTCCCACTGCTCTCCACATTGTTTTAGAAGCCTAAATTCTCCATCCGGTGCAGTGATTTCATTCGTCCAAGATAACACTCTTTGATTTGAATATGATTTACACGAAAGTTGAATTTCATTCAAAGCAAGACTTGCAGAATAAACTAATCCCGCATCCAACGCTTCTGTTCTGTTTTCTTCAGTAATAGAAACCATGTCTGTCGTTCCATGCAAATATCGGTTTGTGACATCACTGTTGTACTTTGTCAAGTAATCTTCATGTTTTGTAAAATCCATCTCGGCATCAGGAACAAATCGAACAATATAATTTCTATTCGTCACATCAAATTCATATTTTCCAAAATTATTGGTGGTTGTTTCATCTACTTTATTCAACTCCTCATCCAATAAATACACTTTAACTTGGCCAACCTTGGTTTCTTGCTCATCTTGCATGCCATTTTTATCTTTATCCAACCAAACATAACCGTGAATGGTAAAACAATTTGGCAATTCAAAATCTGTAGATTCTACCAAAGTACAAGCTCCATTTAAATACACCGCCTCTAGAAATTCTGACAAATTATTTGTAGAACTCAAGATATTTTGAACATCCAAATATTCCGGATGATCTGCTTTTTTAACGTAAACCAGCTTTGTCAATTGATATAAACCACTTGTATTCAATGTAAAGGAGTTATTGGCCATCCCTATCTTGGATTCAAGAATTGCATTATTGCTTTTGTCGCTCAACAAATATAAAATTTCTTGTTCTTGAGAGAGAATTTGATTCTGTCTAAGATTAACTGTGACGGCTTTATTCATATAACAGGTCTCCGTCTGTGACTCAACTTCAAGTTTTGAAGACGGAATTGAGCAAGGCATGAATACTCCAATATCAACACGCTCTGTTTGTCCGGGTATAATGACGAGATTTTGAGATTCACCCCAAGCGTCTACATCACTATCTTTATTGGTATTTCCACCTATATTAAACAGAACGAATTGATAACCTGGTTTGGATTCTGCTTTGATTTTATAATCAAATACTGCACTCAATTGATCAAAGAAATACTCACCATTTTTATTTGTCCATTTTTCATCAATGACAGCTCCGCTACTATTCAATAATGAAATTTTATATTGTTCTATAGCCTGTTCATCTTGATCGTTGATATTGTTTTTTCTTCTATCATACCATACTTTTCCGCCAACTGAAACACAATGATAAGCTAAGAAATTTACCGGTTTTGAGCTTATTTTATGACAGATTCTTTTGGAAACCAAATATGAACTAAATTCAACCAACTTAGTACTGCCCTTTGTGATCAGATCAAGATCTACATAGTTGTAATCATTAAGATTAGGATTATGAATTAATGCTGCTATATAATAAGAGCCGTCATGATTGATTTCAAAATATGGATTGTTTGAAAAATCTTCTATTATCTGATTTCTGCCCTTCAGCAGCAAATAACTTATTTGATAGTTTTTTGGTACTTGAACCTGACTTACAGCTGCTTCTATTTTCATTGCAGAACTGCTGATACAATCTTGCAAGTTGCTCACTGCTTTTATTGTTCCAGCATTGGATGTACAATGAAAAAAGAATCCTCCATCTATCGTTGCATAGTTTAGATTAGAAAATGAAATAATATTACTTATTCCGTTAGGATATATATCAGAATCATTAAAATCAAAGCCGGATGCATCTTGCAAGGTTACTCCATATTCTTGTTCGAATTTAAAGTTAATATAATAGCTAAGTCCCGGATTCAAATTAATAAATTGATATTGTCCGGATGTATTGGTTTGCTTCTCATCAAGTACATTTTTTTGATCATCCAACAATTGAACCACTAAATTAGGCATCGGCCTATCTTCAGTATCTTGAATTCCATCTTGCCCGTAATCATACCAGGCAGTTCCTGTGATTCCGGTGCATGGGTTAATGGTAAATCTCGCAGGCTTATTGCTTATAGAAAGACAATATCCTTGATCTTTCCAATCTTTGATCAACTTTGTCCACTTTGTTTCTCTTATCGTTATTTGTGAAAAGTCAATGTGATAATAAGGATGACTAATATTTCCACTTACTATTGCATATAAAGCATAATCCCCAATGGTTGTGATATTAAATTCAGGTTGTGATGAATAAGCTAAAATGGTGTCTGCCTTGGCATCAATTAAAACATATTTCACTTCATAATATGGCTCTAACTGATGATTGCCCTCTTCTGCAAATTGGATGAGAATATCTTGTCCCGAAAAACATGATTCACTTTGGGTACTGATTTTCATATCTGCAGCCTGTACTTTGCAATCCCAGTGCAATCCCAAGTCCAGTGCTAGCTGCTGATTGGTTTGAAGCAAAAACTGGTCGGATTTTCCTAACTTGTCAAAATCACTATCTGTTTGATCTAAAAGGTTATTCACAATATCTTGTTTTGTGATAAGCCATTCTTGAGTCAATTCACACTCCACAGAATATTTAGCTCCCGGAGTTATTCCGGTGAATGAATATTGTCCGGTTGATGAGGATAATTTTGATTCTATTCTTTGACCTTGCGCATCAAGCAAATACAACTTAATTCCTGAGATTTTTTTCTCGGTAACTTCCTGAACTCCATTTTGATTCAAATCAAACCAAACTACACCGCTGATAGAAGAGCAGGCATCAATACTAAATTGTGCCCCTTGTGAGCTTTTTGAGAAACAAAAACCCTGTTCATTTAAAGATGATAACAGGCCTTTCCACTGAATACTATTCTTTGGAATTTGGTTGATATCAACATAGTAATAAGGATGTGATTTGGATCCTAAGATTAATGCAAAAACAGAAAATTGACCTGTGGAATTAATCTTGAAATTTGGAGATGTAGAATAATCTATGATCATTCCGGTCAAATCATCTACAAGCACATAATGCATCTCAAAAAGGTTTGGAACTGTTGAAGTGCCTAATGAAGTAAAAATGATATTAATTTCTTTCCCTGAGTAGCAAAGTTCAGACATTGCCAATATCGCCATATCCGGCGCTATTGCCTCACAGTCGGAGTACAGTCCAAGATCTAAAATAAAATGAACATTATTTGCTGTTATATAATTTTCGGTACATGCTGTCAAGCTAAAATCATTGTCAATGGATTCAAAATTATTGGAGTTCAAATCGGGAACTGTGATATTCCATTCTGTGCTCAGGTCTGCACATAATTTATATTCTCTGCCGGGAACCAATGACTTAAATTCATATTCACCATTTGGTCCACTTATTTTACTTTGGATCAAGTTTCCTGAGACATCCATCAAGTTAATTTTTATTCCCGGAATTTTCTTTTCAGTATTTTCTTGAATGCCATTTTTGTTTAAATCAAACCAAACTAGGCCACTGAATGAAGAATATCTAAATAAACCCAAATCAATGTCTAGTCTTGGATTCCCTTGATTTACTGTGAAATAATTGGTTTCCCCAATAGAGTTAAAATCATTATCTACAGAAAAATTGGTGGATGGATTTTGTGGACTAATTCCGAAGTTAGAAAAATCTGCCCTAATAAAATAATTTCCCGGTGGAATATTTTTAAATTCATATTTACCATTCTGTTGACTTAAAGTAGAGTCGAGTAACTTTCTCGAAGTAGAAAATAGATACAGTTTGATATTGGAAAGACCGACTTCTAAGTTATCTTGAAGTCCATTCGCATTTATATCCTCCCAAACAAAATCTCCAATGGTCGTTAATGTATACATTGCTGCATCTATGTCCCTTCTATTTTGTCCCGGAGAAATAAAAATATTATCCGTTGTATTTATACCATTACTGTGATCTATGTTGTAGTCTAATGATCCATTATTTCCTTCATAAGCTTTGGCGGATACAAAAGGAGTCGGAAGATCAAATTTAAGGTAATAATATCCTGTTTCTAAACTATCAAATTGATATTTTCCCAAAGAATCTGTTTCGGTAGAATGGAGAAGTTTTTTAGTTAAAGATTGAAATAAATGTACTTTTATTTTTTTTGCCGATTTGTCGGAAAGATCTTGTAAATTATTTCCGTTTTCGTCATAGAAAACCTGATCTCCAATGGAGCCTCTTGCGCAGTTTTCTATCAAAAATTGCAGACAACAAGCCTGCGAAAGTTTTCCGTTTGATTCGGTTTGAGCGCATACTTCATGCACTCCCGGAAACAAACCTGAAATATTCAATGTAATGGCGTCGGATGCCGGATCTCCACCAACGATATAACAATTTGGAGGAAATGTCCAATGATATTTTTCGGCCCCGGGAACAGGATCAACCCAGAAGTTTACACAATCATGCATACACATTGTACTTAATGGGGTATAGTAAACATGCAACCTAATTCTGTCTATTTTGGCAATAGCGGAAGTCCCTGAAATATTTTGCAGTCTAATTCTAAATCCAAAATTGGGATGATTTACAATTTGTGGATTGGGATTCAATCCCCATTTTTCATTTTGCCCTCCGTATACCCAAGTTTGATCCGCAAACAAATTCGTTCTTGGCCATTCATTAACTTTAGTATATGTCGCTTTATTATCTCCGGTTGCAACAGCATTAGTATCCAAGGCTTCAATGATATTAGACCTCACATATCCTCCAAAACTATGGCCTTCGATTTCTAATGATATGCCATGTACAGTAGCTCCCTTTGGTATTTGTAAGTTGAAATTTTGGAGAACCAAACATTGTGAATAGGCATTGCTCTCCATAGAAATCTCTGTGTAGTGGTCATCGGAGATTTGCAGTTCGGAAATATTCGTCCATAGAGATGAACTGTTGTTTAAACAATTGGTAGCAGTATTTTTGGAAGGTTTGGACCAAACCGAACCGCTAACAATACTGTGTCCATTGTGTATTGGACATGGTTTTGATTGGGAAAGAATGGAAATGGGAGTTAGGCTGAAAAACAAAAGGCATGGCAGTGCCAATGCCAAAATTCGTAGTTTTAAGACCATGTCGCGTAGTTTTGTATAAATGACTGTTATCCGTTATATATGAACAACAGATAACGACACAAATATACATACAATTTTTTAATATATTAAATAAATTTGTAATTTGTTTTGCCAAATTGATCAAAATTCATTTTAATATATTGATTTTCAATTCATTATAAAATGCCCTCGCTGATGCCGGAGAGACTAAAGAGGTTGACTCTCCCTGTCTACTGGTTTATGAATCCGTAAACAGACAAGGAAAACAAGCTCAAGGGAAGGCTATTTCTCCTCCGATTAAAATTGTGGAAAATGAATAATAATTTGCCGTTTGATCATTTTTGAACACGGTTTGCAGTGTTCGCAATCAGGCACAGCTGTTTTGAACATTTATTGAGAAAAATTCATCAAGGAGAATACGATTCAAAAAAATTTAGAGCTTAATTCAAATGGACTCTGCTATTGATTTTAAATCTTTTTAAAAGCATTCAATCCACATTGTAAAAAATCATAATAGGAATCAATTCCATCCCGATATCCTCTTGGTTTTGCTAAAATTTCTTCTTGAGGAGTAAGGAGAACATACAAAGGCTGTGAATTCTGTTCAAAGTTTAATATTTGATGATCTGCCCATTTGTTTCCTACTGTTTTAAGTACAATGTTTCGCGGTTTTGAGAGGATCTGCTTATCAAGTTGCTTAGGGTCATCACAATATAAAGAAACCAATACATAATCATTTGCAATTGTATTTCTTACTCTATCAGCAACCCAAATTCTATCTTCTGTTCTTCTGCAATTTTGACAAAATATACCCGTGTAATCTAACAAAATAGGCTTGTTCACTTCCTTAGCATAAGTCAATCCTTCATAATAATCTTTAAAGCAATCCAGATTATTTGCGCACTTTGTAAATGAAATATATTTACTTTTTAATGTTTCATTAATTTGTGCTTTTGGTAAAAATAAATTGTATGTGGACGGAGGTGCAATTCCACTCATAAGGTTAAGCGACCTATAAGAATTCACATCTTTTTGATAAATGAACCCGGAAGCCAAGTAAAAAGTCATTCCCAATGCAGCTAAAGCGAATACCATTCTCGGTTTAGATAATTTTTTTACCGGGCTATCATGAGGAAATTTAAACAAACCAAATAAATAAGCCGTCATAAGAGCAAAAATAACGACCCAAAGCGCCATAAACACTTCATAAGGAAGTATATTCCATTTTCGCGCCATATCTGTATTTGACAAAAACTTTAACGCCAGGGCAAGTTCCAAAAAACCCAGTACCACCTTGACATTGGTCATCCAAGATCCACTTTTGGGCAAGCTGTTTAACCAGGCTGGAAACGCAGCAAACAATCCAAATGGAATAGCAAGCGCCATACTGAATCCTAGCATGACTAAAAAGGGTCCAAGTTTAGAAGTCGCAGATTGTACCAATGCCGATCCAACGATGGGTCCTGTGCAAGAAAAAGAGACTAGTGCAAGTGTAAACGCCATAAAAAAAATTCCAATCAATCCCCCTGACTCACTTAGTGCATCTGATTTTGTAGTCCATGAACTTGGTAATGTAATTTCAAAATATCCAAAAAATGAAAATGCAAACACAATAAAAATAATAAAAAAAATAAAGTTTGCAATCCAATTTGTGGATAGCTCATTCAGTGCGGTTGCTCCAAAAATACTTGTAACCAACAGACCTATACTAACATAAATGATTATAATAAATATTCCATATATTATTGCATTTCTAATTCCTTTTTGCTTTGAATCTTTTGTAAAAAATGACACTGTAAGTGGAATCATTGGAAAGACACAGGGGGTCAATATAGCTAACAAGCCACCAATAAATCCAAAAATAAAAGTCCACCAATTACTTGTCCCTTTAATCAATTCCTCTCCACAGTTTCCTTTTGGATTTTCCAGCCCATTAATCAAGTTTGGGTTGGACTGATCTACTATGTCACCATTGAAATCAATAGGAGGCGCCATTCCTGTCCCTTTGTTTGCTCCTTCAAAAATTAATTTTTCTGTTTTTGGATCATAAGAAAAACCCAGTGTTACCGGAGGAAGACATTGTTTGGCATCACAGGTTTGATATGTGAAAGATCCTTTAACAAGTGTATTGGGATCTTTGACTTCTATTTCTTGAATAAACTGAACCTGCTCCTTATATTTTACTAGATCCATTTCAAAAATTTCATCATATGCAGAAATTTTATGTTCTGATTTTTCCTGCAACTCTCCTTTTAATGTAAAATGAGAACCCTGTTCAAAATCTACACTGCTCGGAATCGGACCACCATCAGCAATTTTGTTAGAATAAATGTGCCAGCCTTCATCCATGGTGGCTGTAAAAGTTAACACAGGGTTTCCGGCTGCTGACTTAGACATTTCGCATTTTACTTTGACAGGATCAAGCAACTTAGAATCTTTAGTAGATGAACTTGAATTGATTTCTGTTGGAGTAGAACTTGTGCTTGCTGTTGCAATGGAATGATCAGAGGTTCCTGCATCTCCTGTAGTTTTAGTTCCTTCTGAGAGATAAAAAGTAATTGGTTTTGGTGTTGGTGGAATGCATTTTTCACTATTGCAAGTCATATAATAAACCTCAGCTTGAACAGGTTTATTTGGATCCTTGACCTTTATTTTTTGAACAAAATCTACATGATCATAATATTTTGAAACTATTAGATTATCAAATAATGGCTCAGGGCCTTCTTTCTTTTTGCCAAGTTCTTCCGGTTTTCCAATAAGACTGATATTGGCATCTTTAGCAAAACTGATTTCTGTTGGAGCGGCTGCATTTGGATCGGAGCTTTGGCTGTATATTGCCCAACCTTGATCCAAAGTAGCTTTGAAATAAAGTTGATATGTATTGTCGCCTAATGATTTGACCTCTGTTGTCCAGTGTACCGGATCTAAGAGTTGCGCCTGCAAACTAAAAACTAAAATGCTTAAAATCAATATATTATACAGTTTTTTCATAAGTCTTTGGACATTATACAGTAAGAAATTTCCTACGGATCAACAAAGTTACAATGAAAACTAAATTTAAATTTCCAAATAGCGAATTTAACCCAAGTTTAACCCTAAGAATAGTTCACTGTACATTTCCAATTTTTATTAATGGAATTATATCATAATATTAGAAAAATATTAACAATGTTATGCATAGCTTTGCTCGTATTATAAAAAAACTTATAAACCTCATTATTATGAAAAACTTATTTATTGCATTTTGTATAGTTTCATTATTCGCTTCTTGTTTTTCGTTTACTCAATTCCAAACGGGAAAAACCTCAGGTAAAGGCGAAGCAGATTTTGGGGCCACCCTCAATGGTGCTGCTATTGGTTCCAGTGGCACATTTGGATCTCTTCCTCTTTCTATTCCTGAGTTCCAAGGTAATGTCGGACTATCCGATAAATTTGATCTTACATTCAAATACAATTTTCCTGCCGGTTTGTATGTGGGAGGGAAATATAACATTTTCGGTAATGAAGTAGACTCCAAAGCTTCTTTAGCCGTTGGAGCCAATATTGGTGGACTGGTTTTTAGTGCAAAAGGAGTTTCTGATTCTAAACTTAATACAGCTGGATTCTATATTTTTTCTTTACCTCTTCATTTTTCATTCCAGCCATCTCCGATATTTACAATTGGAATTAGCCCTAATTATACCAAACTCGGATTTTTTGGAAATAGCGAAGAAATTGGAGGAAATTTGATAGGAATTGCTCCTCATTTTGAAGTAGGAAAACGCATAAAATTTATTGTTGGCGGAAATTTATTGTTCTCGGTTGATGGAACCGGAGGAACGTTTACAAGCTATGGGCTAGGAATAAAGTTTTAATTTATAGGGTCCATTTGTGAACCATCAAGTAATACAAAAAGGGGTATCTGATCAATGCCCCTTTTTAATTTAGCCCTTTCTCTTCTATAATAATGCCATTGGGGATAAGTTTATTTATCTTTACAAACTGAGCCTCCAAAATTCTTCTATTTTTAGACTTCAAGTTTTATTTGCTCAATATAATATCATACATTTGCAATCTTAGGATAATTAAGGGAAATTTAAAAAATTTTCTTAGCTGAATTACTGTGTAGAGAGTTTTTGAGTGGTGATGGAGTAGAGTTGTTATATTCTAATCAATGACTTATCATTTCAATTTCATCCTTTCTTTTAGATAGGGCACAGAAAGTAACTATTAAACAATTGTACCTTGGAAAATTTTCTCGTTTCAGCTCGTAAATACAGACCTCTAAGATGGTCTGATGTTATGGGTCAGGATCATGTAGCCAGGACTCTAAAAAATGCTCTGCAAAAGAATCAGGTTGCTCATGCATTCCTGTTTTGCGGGCCAAGGGGTGTTGGTAAAACCACTTGTGCGAGAATATTGGCTCGTGTACTGAATTGTGAAAATCCGAGTTCTGAATGGGAACCCTGCAACGAATGCTCAACATGCATTTCATTTCAAGAAAATGCGTCCTTTAATATTTTTGAACTGGATGCAGCTTCAAACAATAGTGTAGATGATATTCGTGTTCTGGTTGAGCAAGTTCGCTACCAACCTCAGTATGGTAAATATAAAATTTATATAGTTGACGAGGTTCATATGTTATCCTCTCAAGCTTTCAATGCGTTTTTAAAAACATTAGAGGAACCTCCTCCTTATGCAAAGTTTATACTTGCAACAACCGAAAAACACAAGATCCTTCCAACCATTTTAAGTCGATGTCAGATTTATGATTTTAAAAGAATTTCTGAACATGACATTATCCTGCAATTGCAAAAAATTTGTACTCGAGAATCCATAGAAGCTGAAGATAAAGCCCTTGCCATGATTGCCCAAAAGGCCGACGGCGCTCTTCGTGATGCTCTAAGTATTTTTGATAGAATAAGCTCTTACAGTGGAAAAAAAATAAGCTATGATGATGTATTGAGCAACCTTAATATATTGGATACCGATTACTATTTTAAATTTACTGAAGCCTTCATTACAGAAGACAGTTCCAAAGCTTTGATATTATTAGATAAAATTATCCAAAACGGATTTGATCCCGAGGTATTCTTGGATGGAATTGCCTTACACATGAGAAATTTGTTGATGTGCAAAAATGAAGATCTTATCGGTTTATTAGATGTTAGTGCTGTATGGAGCGAGAAGTACAAACAACAAGCTGAAGTTTGTTCTCCCTCTTTTCTTATGACAGCATTGCACAATATCAATGAGACAGAAGTTAATTTATCAAGAGCAAAAAACAAAAGATTGCATACTGAAATATTAATATTAAAACTTTGTTCTCAGTCTCATCAAAAAAAAAATCCTGAACCTAAAATAATTTCCTCTAACACCACCAATTCAAGCTCCAATATATCAACTACTCAGTCCAATCTTAAGGAAATTGATACAAAGCCTGTATTACCACAAGTTGAAAGTCAACAAAAGACTGCAACTTCTCCTCCTTTAGCTACAATATCTACTCCTCCGAAAGAATCAATTTCTTCTCCTGTAAGCAATTCTTCTTCAGGAAAAAAACTTCCTACATTGGCCGGTTTGGATATTTTGAGAAAAAAAATAATTGAAGACGAACAGGCTAAAAAAATAAATAGTAAACAAATCAGTATCGAACATCTTCAAGAATTTTGGGATGAACTAAAACAGGAAACTGAATCGGCTTCCTTGAGAGTGACCATGAATAACACTCAAATTATCTTGGAATCCAATACCATAAAATTTCTTGTTGCCTCTTTGTTATCAAAAGAAAGTATTAGACAAGAATTGAAGCTGGAAGAAAAATTAAGAACTCAATTTGACGCAAAAGATTATTCAATTCTTATTGAAATAGATCCTGCCATGGCAGAGTCTTTAGAAAAAGAGAAGCCAAAAGTTTTTACCTCAAAAGAGAAGTGGGATTCAATGTTAGAAAAAAATCCTTTGATTGCCAAATTCAAAGAAACTCTCAATCTCAAGTTACATGAAGATTGAAGGTTTTATCCTATACCATTGATTTCATTTTTACACGCCTTCTTATTTAGATAAATATGATTTGGAATTTGCTTAAAACCGTATTATTTAAACTCGATCCTGAGGAAGCTCATTATGCTTCTATGCGATTTTTTAAGTTCGGCCTTTCTATCCCTTTCGTTTCGAACTGGCTTAAGTCAAGTTTTAAGACTGATAACTCTCAAAAAGTTGAGCTAAGCGGCATTCGCTTTTGTAATAAAGTTGGTCTCGCCGCAGGTTTTGATAAAGATGGTAAATGGCTAAATGAACTTGAGGTTCTAGGATTTGGCCATGTTGAAGTTGGTACTGTCACTCCAATACCTCAGGAAGGAAATCCAAAACCAAGATTGTTTAGATTGATTCAAGACGAAAGCATCATCAACAGAATGGGATTTAATAATGAAGGTGCAGATGCTTTGGCTAAAAGAATAAAATCTTTTAGAAAACAAAACCCCAACAGTTCATTAGTCATTGGTGGAAATATTGGTAAAAACAAAACAACAGAACAAGAGAAAGCAATAGATGATTATCTATATTGTTTTAAGGTTTTGTTTGACTGTGTAAATTATTTTGTAATTAATGTTTCGTCGCCCAACACTCCGGGGCTTAGAACATTACAAGATAAAAAGCCATTATCAGAGCTGTTGTCTGCAGTACAAATGCTCAATTATTCTTATCCTCAACCCAAAGCAGTCTTTCTTAAAATAGCTCCTGATCTGTCAAATGAACAATTGAATGATGTCTTAGAAGTTGTTACAGAAAATAAGCTCACCGGGATAATTGCTACGAATACTACCATTTCCAGACCGTCATCTCTCCAATCAGCAAAATATTTAATTTCGGAATCCGGTGGATTAAGCGGGAAAATTTTAGCTGAAAGAAGTCAAGAGATTTTAAAATACATCAGAACAGCGAACAAAGATTTGATATTAATTTCTGTGGGAGGGATAATGAGCGGCGCAGAGGCTGCAGCAAGAATTAACTCCGGAGCTGACTTAGTCCAAATTTATTCGGGAATGATATATCGAGGACCATGGCTATGCAAAGAAATTGCAGAGACATTAATAAGCCCAAGAGAAATGAATAAGGATTGAGTTTGTTTATTTTTTTAAATCAAGTTTTGGACTTGAAGAAAGTAAAATACAACTGCTAATTAAAACCGTTACAAAAATTTGTTTTGCAACATCAGACAAAACCATTTCCTTTGCCTCTTCGTCTTCAATTTCCATAACCAAAAGCCCCACAAATTCTATAGAATCTTTTTCCTCCAATTCATCATAGTAGAGATCCAAAGCCTTGTCCACATTCTTTAGTTGATTGAGTCTGCCCCAAGTGCTTTCTTCAACATCAGAAATTTCATTTTCTTCGAATGTTTTTATTTGGTACTCTTTTGTGTATGCCATGTAAAAACTGAGAAAACACAATACTAAAAAATCCATTTCGTCATCAGACAAAAATTCTGCATGGGTTCCAAGCAAAATATCCATGAGGACCTCATTTTCTTTTTCAATTTTAAAGATTGCTTTATCTACAGTTGCTGGAGAATCCGAAAATTGATCCATTATTTTTTGAAAATCCGCTACGCTAATCATATTTTTTAGTTTTTGAATTTTTTGATCCATTTTGATCCTTAAATGCCCACAGATAGAGGCAGGCTGTTGTCCGATAAGGTTTCCATTTTTCTGCTATCAGGACAGTTTTTTTCTTGAGTTCCGCTCCTGTCTGTTTGAGTCTATAGAGTTCAACCATTGCAGATTGCAGCCCATAATCTTCCGGGGCAAAAACATCCGGCCTAGCTAAACAAAACATTAAAACCATCTGAACAGTCCATTTTCCAACACCTTTAATGGGAGTTAAAAGTTCTATCAGTTCTTCATCACTCAAACTTACAAGATCCTTTTTATCCAATTTATTGTCTATCCAATATTGCGATATGTTTTTAATGTAATTCAATTTTTGAGTTGAAAGTCCACAACTCTTAAGGATCTCGTCAGGGGTTGCTAATATTCTCTCCGAACTTGGTATTTGGTTCTCAAATTGAGCTATAAATTTTTTCTTTATGGCATCGGCAGCTTTAATTGCCAGCTGCTGACCGATAATGCTTAGAATAAGATATTCTCGTAATTGAAATTTTGAGGACTTAAGTTTTTGCAATTGAGAATGAGGAATTTTCTCAATGAGGGTTGCCATCTTGGGATCTTTTGATAAAATGGTTTTGATTTTTTGAGACAACATATGGCAAGCTTTGTCGTAAAGATAATAGATGAAATAGTCGGCAGGTTAGTTCTTTAGCTAAATTTGATACATATTAATATATTTTATTATATATATTTGTGTTATAATTTAATTGTTTAGCGTAGCCAAGGGAGTGAAATGAGCTAAAATGAGAAAGATAAAATGTGCATTAAATCTAAATCCAATTTAAAAATGAGACCTATTACATTGATAATCTGTGCTTTATGTTTGGTTGACACCGCCACGGTTTGGAGTCAGGGTTGGAATATGTTTAAGCTTGACCAATATGATGATCAAAGTTTGCCAGCTTTTAGCGGATTTTCTTACAGTGACTGTTGGGCCTGGCATAATAAACCCAATGTAGAAATAGCCGTCCTGGGCTCTTTGGATAGCATTCATTTTTTTGAGGTGGGCAGCAGTTCTTTAAAGCCAATTTATGCTTATGCTCCCGGCGCACGATCTTTGTGGAGGGAATTCAAATCCTATAAAAACTATATTTATTCTATTGCAGATCATTATGGTTCTCAAGAGGGTCTTGTTGTTTTTGATCTTTCTTTAGCTCCAACCAAAATAAACTATGTGGGAAGAGATGACACTACTTTTCACAAAGCCCATATGCTGTTTATAGACACTGCAACTGCCCATTTGTATTTGGCCGGAGCAAGTCAGAATCTGGGAAGTTCAAACTGGGATCTGTTAATGTACGATCTGGCTCCTGACCCGGCCAAACCAAGATTAATTGCAAGGATAGATTTGCCCGGCAATTATGTTCATGATTTATTTGTCAGAAATGATACTGCTTATTGCAGTCATGGCTACAATGGTCTTTACATCTATGACATAGATCCCAATGGAAATGCTACAGAATTAGCTCAGTACACCAATTATCCTCAGTCAGGATACAACCACAGCAGTTGGCTAAATGAGAATAACAAGTTCTTGGTAATGGCCGATGAAACCCATAACACAAGTTTAAAAATATTGGATGTAAGCAATCTGAATCGGATCAATATGCAATCACTTTTTAGATCTGCTCTTCTTGCTCCATTAGATACTATGAGCATCCCGCACAATCCCTATTATAAATCGAACACGATCTTTGCTTCCTATTATCATGACGGAGTTCAGGTCTGGGATGCAAGCAATCCTACAAATCCTGTAAAAATTGCATATTACGACACTGAACCCAATAACACAAATTATGCAGGTTATGCAGGAGCATGGGGTGTTTATCCCTATTTACCATCAGGAAAAATAATAGTCTCCGACATGGCCAATGGCTTATTCTTGCTGTCAATAGGAGGATTTTTAAGTACTGAGTATTTAAATCTTACAGCACAAAAAGCATCCAATGCGGTTCACTTAGAAATTACGAAAGAAGGATTGAATGATGTTCATACTGTGACTATTGAAAAAAGTAAAGATGGGAGAAGCTTTTTTCCTTTAGCCAATATAGAACTTAAAGAAGCTCATACTGACTTTTATGATAGAGAGGATATCTCTTCCTATAATTATTACAGGGTAAAATATTATTCCCAGTTAGAATTTCATTTTTCTAAAACGGTTTCTGTACTGTTTGAAGAAGATAATTTAATCCGGTATGATTATAATGGACAATGGTATTGGAACCCGAAACAAAAGGAGTCTATACAGGATTATTATTTGCTCTCTATGGATGGTAAAAAAATTACAGCATCACAATTAAATCAGGCAATTCCCGGAGTTTATTTGCTTTTCGTGCAACTAAGGAACGGAAGTTCAATACTGGAGAAATTGATAATCCAATAAAAAAAATAGAGTCATGAAAATCTTCATGACTCTAAAAAAATAGCTTTGAATTTTATTTTAATTCATTGATGGAACAAACTTTGAATCATCAACTTTTGGATTTACGGTAACTTTAGTCATCACTATTGGGCCATTTTGGCTTGCAATACTGTGAGGAAAAATGTAACCTCCCTCAACAGCTTTGTAATCTCCAAGATCTGTGGAAATTTCCATTTCCTTTCCACCTATATTCTGTTTTCCGGTTCTTCTTACAACATAATAGGAAGTAGGATCTATTAAATAGTAACTTGCTTTTCCTTCTTTTTCTGTTAGTTTTAGCTTGTAACATTCGGTGCCTTCTACATCATCCATCCCGATATACTCTACGGTATGTCCTTTTTCCTTGTAATCTAAAAGTTGTCCCTGAATATCAAGCTGAGATTTTCCTTCTTTCAATTGATCTGCAGGAATGGCCTCAGGGGCTGTCTGTCCGGAAAAAGGCATGAACATCCATCCTGAATCCGATCTCATGATCATAAATGCTTTCATTCCCATCATACTAAAGTCCATTCTCCACGCTTTGTTATGAACCGTAGTCATAGAAATTGGGATTTTCATGTTCTGCGCATTGATCTCTCCTTCCATAACAACAGACTGTATAGCCTTTAACTTATCTGCACCTCCCATTGCCTTGATATGTTTTTCTATAATCTCATCTGCAGTTTGGGCATTGGTCAAAAAAGGGCTTGCAAGCAATGCAAACATGAGTAAAGTAAACCATTGTTTCATTAGAATAAATTTTAATTTTGTTTTATAATCCAAAAATACACAGTTTTAGTAAGTCTGGTTCCATAAATCGACAAATAATGAAAATATTAAGACGAAATTAAGAGTTTTAAACCTATTGATAACTAAGCTTACTATCTAATTTTGGCTTGAAACTGTTTTTCATAAGCTGTAATAAGCTTTGTCATCATTTGTTCAATTTCATCCCCTGTAAATGATTTTTCTTGATGTTCGAAAACAAAATTCATGGCATAAGATATTTTGCCTTCACCAAGTTGTTTTTCATTCTCATAGACATCAAATAATCCTGTTTCTATCAATTGCGCTCCAATCGTTTTTTGGGCAAGTTGCCTAAGTTGATCGAATCGAACAGACTTGTCAATAACCAAAGCAAGGTCTCGTTTGACAGAAGGAAACTTGCTAAATTCTTTGTAAACAGAACTTTTTTTATTCCATACTAAACTTACTATTTGATCAATATTTAATTGAGCAAAAAAGATTTCTTTTTTGAGATCAAATGTTTGTCGAAGTTTTTTGTGCAAAAGACCACATTCAGCAATAATTGCCTGCCCCATTGTCCATTGCAATCCATATTCAAAAATTGAATCAGAACTCAATTCTTTGGTTGTGCATTTAGTAATGTTCAATTCATGCAAACATTCTGTAACCAATTTTTTAATCGAAAACAAATCGTGTTGTTTTTGTTTTGTCTCATTCCAATTGTTTACATATTGAGAGCCCGTCAACCAAATACCCAATTTCTGCCGTTCGAGAATCAGATCCTTATTTCTGGCATAGTCCTTCCCGAATTCAAAAAACTGCAAATCCATTTGCTGTCTGTTGTGATTGAATTGAATGGACTCAAGACCGCCAATCACCAGATTCGGCTTCAAAACATCCAAGTGAACATTGGAAGTATTTTGGACATAAAGAAGCTCATCCTCTTGCCATATTTTAGTTTGCAAACAATGTTTTGATGAACTCAAAGACAATGAAATGATTTCATTCAGTCCCTTTGCAGCAAGAAAATTGGTAAGCTGTTTTTTTAAGCCATAACTTGATTTGATATGTTTTGGAAATGAAAGTTGGATTTTCTCAGGAATGGGAATATGATCCAATCCGTATACCCTGCATATTTCTTCTACAAGATCTGCGGGTCTATTCACATCAGGTTTATTAATTGGTGCCGTCACTGTAAACTCATCATTTTGATGGTCGATCAATTCTAAATCCAGAGCCAATAACACTCTTTTCAAACTTTCTCGACTTAGCTCCAGACCGCTCAAACTTTTTATAGTATTGAGATCCGTTTTAATGTCGGGCTTTGAAATTGGATTGGGATAAATATCGACTACTTTTGAGGCGATTTTGGCTCCACAAATTTCTTGTAATAAATAGACTGCTCGTTGAAGCGCAAAAACTGTACCCGCAGGATCAGTTCCTTTTTCAAAACACTTTGCTGCCTGTGTTCTAATGTTATGCTTCATGCTCGCCCGACGAATGGTTGAAGCATCAAAATAAGCTGACTCTAAGAATATTTTTGTCGTAGGTTCACTCACCTCGGATTCTTGTCCCCCCAGCACGCCGGCAATACACATTGCTTGAGAATTTGCATTACAAATCATCAGCTCATTTCCCGTTAATTTGCGTTGCACACCATCCAAAGTAATAAAGTCTTCTCCTGGATTTAATGTTTTTACTTTTATCGCCTGTCCATGTATCCGATCATAATCAAAAGCATGCAAGGGTTGCCCCAGCTCATACATTACATAATTTGTAATATCCACAACATTATTGACCGGTTTTTGATCCATGGCTCGGATTTTAGCTTGGAGCCAATCCGGAGATGGTTCAATCTTTATGTTATCTAAACATATTCCGGAATACCTGGGGCAAAGTTCCGAGGAGTCCACGGTAACCGTAAGTTTTAGTCTATCTTCATCACAATTTAGCTCATCCACAGCCGGTAAACACAGGGGCATTTTTTGATCTGTGTGAACTAAATACCATGCTCGCAGATCTTTTGCAACGCCCAGATGATGCATAGCATCCGCTCTATTGGGAGTCAGGCCTATTTCATAAATGGTATCGGATTCAAAGTTAAAATAGTCAGCAGCAGCTTGTCCGATTTTTGCCTCATCGCTCAAGATCATAATTCCTGCATGGGAGTCTCCAAGACCAAGCTCGTCCTCGGCACAGATCATGCCCTGTGACTCTTCTCCTCGAATTTTTCCTTTTTTAATCGTAAAAGGCTCTCCATTTTTTGGGTACAATGTACATCCCTCAGTGGCTACCAGCACCTTTTGCCCCGATGCCACATTAGGCGCACCGCAAACGATCTGAAGCAGGGAGTCCGAGCCAATATCAACCGTTGTAAGCGAAAGTTTGTCTGCGTTTGGATGTTTAACACAGTCTTTTACCTGGCCTACGACAACGCCTTTGAGTCCTCCTTGTGTTTTTTCCACATTTTCCATCCCCTCTACTTCCAATCCCAAAGAGGTCAGAATCTCTGAGATTTTCTCCGGACTGTCGGTTAAGGGAAGGTATTGTTTTAGCCAGGAAAGTGATATGCGCATGATCTACAAAATTTACTGCAAAGAGAAGGATAATATGAGAATTTTCAAGGAGTTTTTCGATATAAAACGATCTTTGTGGTCTTGATGCAAGCAAAAAAATCATTTGGACAACACTTTTTGACCCAACCGAGGGTAATTGAGCGAATTGTGGAGCTTATTTTATCATTAGGTACAGGTAAACTTGTCGAAATCGGACCAGGCAGAGGGGCAATTACAAAATTGCTTAAAAACTCTGTTCAAGAATTCAAAGCCTTGGAAGCGGATAAGGATATGGTTCAACACTTGCTCTCAGAGTTTCCCGAGCTTGAGAATAAATTGATTCAAGCCGATGTATTGAAGTACGATTTTAAGACATTATTTGAAAACCAAGAATTCAACCTCTGCGGAAATTTTCCCTACAACATCTCATCCCAAATTGTAATCAAAGTATTGGAAAATGCAGATTTGATTCCATATATGGTGGGAATGTTTCAAAAAGAAATGGCACTGCGACTTTGTGGAAAGCAAGGAACAAAAGACTATGGGCCATTGGCTATTCTATGCAATAGACTTTATGAAGTAAAAATTATGTTTGATGTAAATCGGATGAATTTTTCTCCTCCTCCCAATGTATTATCCTCTATTGTACTATTCAAAAGAAAAGAAAATAGAATAAGCCATCAAGAGTATTCGGAATTACAAAAACTTCTTAGGCAAGCCTTTCAATTTCGTAGAAAAACACTTCGCAATAATCTTAAATCAACAATACAAAATGCACTATGGCTCGAAGAACCAATTTTCGATAAACGACCGGAGGATTTAAGTCCTCAAGATTATTTGGCGCTCTGTGAGCGTTTGAGGAAATAAGGGTGGGAATGATTTTTTAAGTTAATGAAAATTCAGATTGAATTTATTTCTAATTATTTCCCTTAACGCCCGCCCGCCATTTTCTTCACATCATTTTTCTGTTTAATCTCTATATATCACAATCTCAATAAGTAATACGTAAATCAATATTCGAATATATTTTTTGAACAAAAAAGCCGCAACAATCTCCCTTTCTAAGCCTTTACTTTCTTTACTTTTGCCTTGATGAATCCAGAAACATATCTTCCGGCTATAGAGAGCCTCATCTTTGCTTCTCCTACTCCCATTACCATTGCAGAAATCAAATACTGTTTGGAAAATACTCTTGCCTTGAGCTTGGATCAAGACAGCATTGATGAAGCCATCTATCAAATTTCTCTCAAATACGAAAGGGACGACTTCGGTATTGAAATCAAAGAAATTGCCGGCGGATATCAATTTCTGTCCAAACCAAAACATTTCGATCTCATCGCAGAGCATATCAAACTGAACAATCGTAAAAAACTGTCCAGAGCTGCTATGGAATCTCTCGCCATTGTAGCTTATAAACAACCCGTGAGCAAATCCGAAATAGAACAAGTACGAGGTGTCAACAGCGATCATTCTATCCAGAAATTGTTGGAGAAAGAACTGATAGAAATCAAAGGAAGAAGTGAAGGACCCGGAAAACCTATTCTGTTTGGTACCAGCAATCGTTTTATGGAGTACTTTGGACTCAAATCTCTTGCAGACCTGCCCAAGCTCAAAGATTTTGCAATGCCCAACGAAATCGGTGAAGCCGCCCCAATAGAAGATGCTGCACCAGTACCCCAATTGTTCACCGAAGAAAATAACCCAAGCAGCACAGAAGATGAGTGATCAATTGATCAATAGAGTTGCCTCAAGTGGCTTGATTACTATCAAACTGGAAGATTATTTTCCTCCATATGATATTATAAGTTTAGATCTCAAAGATTATTTGTTTCGTGGATTGATTTTGAAGGAAATGGATTTCAGGGCTGCCATGAAGGATTACCATTGGGACTCTGTCAATGGAAAATTATTGACCGTTTTTTGTTCTACTGATGCAATCATTCCTACTTGGGCTTATATGCTGGTGGCTCAACACGCAACGCCTCATGTTCACTCTGTTTATTACGGAACAAAAGAAGAATGTATCAGAACTTGGTTCAGTCTTAGGATTAAAGAGATGGATGCCGAAGAGTATAGAGATGCAAAATTGGTTATAAAAGGTTGTAGCGAAAAAGAAGTACCCGCTTCTGCCTATCTTGAGATTACCGCCAAACTCAAAGAAGTGGCCTCCAGTATTATGTTTGGAGAACCTTGCTCTACTGTTCCGATATTCAAACGGCCTAAGAATTAATTTAAAAATATTTTACTGCATTAAGTTTGCTTTCATTCTATTTTATTGACTTTAGACATTCCGTTTTGAGCTTGGATTCCAACAGGCTTGGGATAAAGAAGCCACAGCAAGATTTGAAAATGCTGCAAACCTAGACCTGACAGAAATGGAGGCGCAAAGCGCCGGAAAGGATGGCAGGACTCAGGCTAAACCGGTTAAGAGGAGTCTGCATCTCCTCCATTTTCTTTGTAGTTTCAATTCCCAATTTTCCAATTATTCTATTTTCCTCCATTGGGTTTCCTTGCCCATCCCAAAAAGAAGAGCAGCGTATCCTTCCCTTTCACGGTCTATTGCCTTATTTTTGCGCAAAAAAAAATCCATGGCAAGTATAAATAAGCGAACCGACAGCTATCAGGGGCATGATTATTATCTTATAGATGAACTGTTGACAGAAGAACATTTATTGGCAAGGCAGGCAGTGAGGGATTGGGTAAAGGCCGAAGTGACACCCATCATAGAAGAATACAGCGATAAGCATGAATGTCCTCGTCATTTGTTCAAAGGACTGGCAGAAATAGGGGCTTATGGACCAAGTCTTCCTACAGAATACGGCGGAGGTGGAATGGATGAAATAGCTTATGGCGTGATCATGCAAGAGTTAGAAAGAGGAGACAGCGGAGTTCGCTCTATGGCCTCTGTGCAAGGCTCTCTGGTCATGTATCCCATTTACAGATTTGCCAGTGAAGAACAAAAAAGAAAATACCTGCCTAAGTTAGGTTCCGGGGAGTTTATAGGTTGTTTTGGCTTGACAGAGCCTGATTTTGGGTCCAATCCTGCCGGAATGGTTACCAACGTAAGGGATGATGGCGATGCTTATATACTTAATGGGGCCAAAATGTGGATCACCAACTCGCCTGTAGCCGATTTAGCTGTGGTTTGGGCAAAAAACGAGCAGGGTGAAATCCTCGGAATGGTAGTAGAAAAAGATGCAAAAGGATTTTCTGCTCCCGAAATTCATGGCAAATGGTCTTTGCGGGCTTCCATCACCGGCGAGCTGGTTTTTGAGGATGTGAGAGTACCAAAGTCTCAAGTTTTCCCTCATGTAAAAGGTCTAAAAGGTCCGCTGTCCTGTCTATCCAAAGCTCGCTACGGCATTGCTTGGGGAGCCATAGGAGCAGCCTTAGACTGTTATGATACGGCCCTGAAATACAGCAAAGAAAGAATCCAATTTGGCAAACCTCTGGCAGCGTTTCAGCTCACCCAGAAGAAGTTGGCAGAGATGATCACCGAAATTACCAAAGCCCAACTTTTAGCTTGGAGATTGGGTAGTTTAGCCAATAAATCGGCAGCTACACCGGCTCAAATTTCTATGGCCAAACGAAACAACGTGAACATGGCCCTCACCATTGCTCGAGAGGCTCGGCAGATCCTTGGAGGAATGGGCATCACCAACGAATATCCTATCATGCGCCACATGATGAACCTCGAAACCGTCCTAACTTATGAGGGCACACACGATATTCATTTGCTCATCACGGGCATGGACGTAACAGGCATCAACGCTTTTGGGGCGTAGTGCTCAAGATCCATTTGAACAAAAAATAGGTTTTGGAGAGGCAGCTTGTGGCTCTTTGATTGTAGCCTGAGTCCTGCCATCCGGTCGCGGGAGCTCCCTACTGTCAGGTCTAGTTTTGCAACCCTCATGGTTCTGCTTTTGGCAAGCTAATCGCACAGCTCTGCCGCTTCACAAGGCTTGACAATTTGATCTAAATCGTTGATACTCTGTTATATAATAATATTTATTGCAGACTAACAACAGAAAAAGGATGATCCCATCGAAAAAATCCTATAGCTTTTGCGATTTCATTAGTTTGGAATGAAAATTGTTATAAATTTGCAGTTCCTTAGAAAAAAGGACTATGGTCGGATGGCCGAGTGGCTAGGCAGAGCTCTGCAAAAGCTCCTACAGCGGTTCGAATCCGCTTTCGACCTCAAAACAAAAAGTCTGTCATTCATTTGATGGACTTTTTTTTTTGGATATCGATATGCAAACCTCCATTGAAGACAGACCTTATGGATGGAATATCTTCAATCCAATTATGGGCTCTGTCAGAAAGTTCGGAGAGAGGAATTGTTTTGGGTAAAGCTAAGCTCTTCTTGAATATTGTAAGTCATTTTGAATCATTTTTGCCTTTTTACTGTTTAAAACAACATGAGTATTCGTTCCTCAAAATTGACATCATTTTGGGTATTTTGTTTTAGTTTACTGATCAATGGTCTTTTTGCTCAGGATCCAAGGTTGGCATTACAATATTTTCAATCCGGTGAGTACGAAAAAGCTGCAGGACTGTATAAGTCATTGGTCCAATCTCAACCCAATATTGATATATACTACAACAATTATCTCGAATGTCTGATGTCAATGAAGCAGTTTGATGAAGCAGAAAGTCTCATCAAAAAAGAAATTGCCAAAAAACCAAAAGATTGCATCCAATACTATCAACTTGGCAACCTTGCCATGCGACAAAATGAGCCTGAGAAAGCCGAAAAACATTTTCTAGAAGCCATTAATAAATTACAGCCCGAAGTCATCATAGCTTATAAGTTAGCCAATCTTTTTGGCAATCAAAACCGATACGATCTCTCCATTCAAGTTTACGAAAAAGCTCAAAAACTTATGGGAGAACAGGCTGACTTCAACAGTCTTCTTGCCGACTTGTACAGAAAGAAAAATGAACCCAAGAAAATGCTGCAATACTATATGAAGGCGCTCAAAAACGGCAGCATTGACGTCAACCAATTAGGAAATCAGCTTATCGTTTACCTTCCAAAAGAATTGTATCCGGAGCTGCAGGCTGAACTTTACTCGGAGCTGGAAAAAAAACCCGACCAAAGCTCATATATAGAATTGTTGGCTTGGAGCTTTATTCAAAATAAAGACTACATGAACGCTATGCGCCAAACCAAATCTCTTGACAGACTGCTGAATGAAAACGGTGCCAGTGTTTATCAACTTGCCTATAATGCAATGTTGGAGAGTGACTACCGAACTGCGATAGACGGCTTCTCTTATCTTAAAGCCAAGGGTCAGGCCGAAACCTATTATTTGGAAGCAAGCAGACACATTTTAATTTGCAGGAGAAAGCAAATTGTAGAAAAAAACAATTACAACCATCAAGATTTACTTGCCCTTGAATCAGACTATGAGCAATTTAAAAATGAATACGGCTCAGCACGTCTGGTAGGTGATTTATGGATAGAATATGCAGAATTAGAGGCCAAATACCTCAACAAACTCAGCAAAGCCATTGACCTCCTTGAACAATACATCAACTTACCAAATGTAGATCCTCAAACCAAAGCTAGGGCAAAACTAGATCTTGGAGACTATTACCTCATAGCCGGAGAACGGTGGGAGGCTACTTTATTATATTCTCAAGTGGACAAAGATTTTCTTGAAGATCAACTAGGAGAAGATGCAAGATTCAGAAATGCAAGACTGTCTTATTATGCCGGAGATTTTACTTGGGCTCAAGAACAATTTGATATTTTGAAACGAGCTACATCCAGACTCATCTCGAATGATGCCATTGATCTATCTGTATTCATTTTGGATAATCTTGCAAAAGATACTTTGGGAGAAGCACTGCGAATGTATTCTCAGGCAGAACTCAAGGTGTTTCAGAATTTACACGATGACGCTCTGCTTCTTTTAGATTCTATAAGATCTCTCACTGTAGAAAATACATTAGAAGATGATGTCTGGTATCTGCAAGGTAAAATATTCAACAAATTAAAAGAAACTGATAAAGCTATAGAAAGATTTGAGCGAGTTGTAGAAAAATATAAAGACGATATTCGAGCAGATAACTCTCTGTTTGAGCTTGCCAAAATTTATGATTATCAAAAAGAGGATAAAGAAAAGGCGAAACAATTGTATGAAAAATTATTTATGGAGTTTAGCGGAAGTATCTTGGCTGTGGAAGCGAGAAAAAGATTCCGCCAACTTCGTGGCGACCAAGCTCAATAAAACAAGATCATGGTAATTTATAATGTAACCGTCAAAATAGATCCCGTAATCCATGATGAATGGTTGAGCTGGATGAAGTCACAGCATATTCCTGAGGTATTGGCTACAGGATACTTTAATAAATGTAGAATTTCGAAATTGGATACCGATGAGCCTGATGGCGTAACCTATGCTCTCCAATATGATGCATTCTCTATGGAAGGATTGCAAAAATATATGGCTCTGTGTGCACCGGCTCTTCAGAAAAAACATATAGAAAAATACGCCAATCGATTTGTGGCTTTTAGAACTATTTTACAGGTTGTAGAAGAAATTTATCCGACTGAGCGCATTAGAAATTGATATATTCCGAAAACACTCTTAATCTTTGCTGAATAAAAAAAATATACAGATCAAAAATAGGGCTTGAAGTTGTACTTCCACTTATTGCAAGCTCTGATATTGCCTTATTCTCTGCAATTGTTGTGAAAAGTTGGCTCGCTATTATTCTCCTAATTTTGTGTTTATTATTTACAGCTACTCTTTTTTTAAATAGCTATTATCTTATTTCAGGAGAATCCTGAATCATTTTTTGTGGCCTTTCCTCCCGAAAAGAGATACTCATTAATTCAATTACTAGTATATCAGAAACAAATGAATCTGCGAGTTCGCCTGCCCTTTCAACAGAGCGGTTGAAGATTAAATTTGGAATGAGTTACTCAGTTTTGATTTCTCCAAAATTCAAACAAAAATTTATTGAAGAATTGATAACAATAAATCCGAACATTGAAGTAAGGCTAAAAAACAAGAAATTATCTTTGTAAGAACGCTTCTCCGCGTAAAATTTTTGGAATGCACTGTTCGACTCTTTTCTCTCTTGTAACAGTCTGTTTGGCTTGCGAAATATAAAGAATATAAGATCTTTGTTTCCCGGGAGTCAGAGCGTTGAATGCTGTCTTGAGTTGTTCGAATTTATCCAAAGCCGTCATAAGCTCAGCAGGAATAGGCTCCGGATTTTTTTTGAACTGAATTTTAAGTCCTTTTAGCTCATTATTTATTGCATTTTGAATGTACTCTTTGATTTTATTTTCTTTTTCAATGATTTCATCTACAGATAAAAATTTAATAATTCTTACAGCCTGAGAACTACTGCCGTGACTGGACAAAAGCTTATCGTTATCTTTCAACAGAGCTCCTTTAAAAAAACTGACAGCACAATAATCTTTGAACGCCGCAATCATTACTACATTGTGAGATTCAAATGTGTAACATGGAAAGCTCCACTTTAATTCTTCTTTTAGACCCGTAGACAAAACAATTTGTCTCAGCAAAACGAGCTCCTCTCTCCATGTGTTGACCTTGCACTTTGGAGTTGCATAAAATTTACACCTGCCGCATCCGTCCTGAAGATAAAGATCTACTGCCTGATTCATAGAATATTTTTGAATTTGAACTGTCAAAGATAAGTTTTGGACAGGAATTGTAGTGTGACAATATTTTTTTCAATAAATTAATAGACAATTCCTCCGCTCACAAAAATCTATCCTCCTTTTGTAAAATACATATCTCTACAAGCAACAAAAGCTCTACTTTTAGGGTCTAATTTTTAACTCAATAAAAATTTAAATTGGTCCATATGAAATTCCAAAAACAACTTTACCTAATACTATTTGCTCTTATCCAAAGTTTAATTATTGCTCAGTCGACCATAAACATAAACTTGAACTCTAAATTTCAAACCATTGATGGATTCGGTTGTCATCAAGGCAATGATGAGGTCAATGATTCCAGATGGCAAAAACTTTATTATGACGATCTTGCCGCCAGCATATACAGAGTAGATCTTACTCCAAAATTAAGAAGTCCTTACTCTGATTTAAGTTATTTTTCTCCTTGGTTTATGGGCAGTTCTGTGAAATCGGTTTTTAATCTTGAAGACCCTTCCAATCCCGATGGGCCTGAAAAAAATAGGGTTCGAACTTATACAGGACCCAACGATTATGGAAGACTATTTGGCGGTCGAAACGCTCCCATTGCCGTTATGGGCCCTAATATTGAAGATAATGTGAAATACTTCGTTTATAGCCCCAATGGTGCCATAAGCGCAGGCTTATCGAAAAAAAACCAACTGGGTGATTTCAAATTAATAGGTTCATTGTGGTCTCCTGTGCCTTGGGTAAAAGTGAGCAGTGGAAATGCTTACAATCAAGACTGGTGGCCTGGTCCCATAAATGGAGCCAAATGGCCTTTTATATGGGGAGGAAATTTTGCCGGAGGCAGATTGGATGTTAGCAATACTCCACTAGAAGTTTTCAATGATGCCTCTCAGGGTGGTACGGGGAGAACTTCTTCTCTTACGCAGTTTGCAAGGTCAACAGCAGCCTACATTTTAGGTTATCAACGATATCATAAAGTACAGTTTTATGCCATTAGCATCCAAAACGAATTGAATTTTGAGCAATTCTATAATAGCGCAAGCTATCCATTATCTTCTCAATACATTACTGCACTGAAACTGATCAGAGCTGAATTTGATCAATATCCTGAACTTAGAAATATCAGGCTCATGGGACCTGAAGATCTCTTGGGAGGCGATGCATACGGTATGTGGGAGTATGGTGGCCCTGTTCATAAAAATCTACAATATCTAGCCAATATAGCAAAAGATACTGCGGCATTGAAAGCAGTGGATTTTTACTGCATCCATGGCTACGACTATAATGGAGTTTCAAGTGCAGGAGCGAACTCCAATTTGTGGAACTGGTGGGCAAATGGGTGGACAACAAGTCCTGCTCCTGGAATCCCTGCCAATGTCAAAGGATTTACTTCATTTAATAAAAAATCATGGATGACCGAAACCTCGGGAGAGGTCAATCAATGGCTTAATCCCGGTTCGGGATTTCCTAGTAATGGCGGTTGGAGTATTGCCCTTAAAATACATCATGCTTTGACTACAGGTTTGCAGTCCGCTTGGCTTTATTGGACATTTACGGATGTAAATTCTACCGGGACTGTCACCGATCAGGGGTTAACAAGCATAGCCCTTGGAGAAACATCACCAAAATATGCAGCGGTCAAGCATTTTATGAAATGGGTTAGACCCAATATGGTGAGGGTAAACACAGTGACTAACCAAAACGATCTTTATGCTTCTTCTTATTTCAATGATTCTACGGGAAATTTAGTAACGGTTTTGATTAATGCAGGGAATCAAACTAAAAATTGCAGTTTAGTGATTAATGGTCGTACTAATTTGAAAACCAATCCTATTCAATTTGTGACCAGTAGCAATAATTCGTATCTTAAAAATACATCGGGAAGCCTAACTAATGGCGCAACGAATTTCTCAATTCCTGCATACGGCGTTGTCACATTGAGCACAACCATCACAAGCAATACGTCTACTCAAGAAGATTTAAGAAGCTTAGATCTGCATTTAGTAAATCAATCCAATTCCTATTTCATCAATTTAGATGAAGATGCATTTTTATCCTATGAACTGTACAATAATCAAGGCCAAAGGCTAAGTCGTCAAGAAAAACAATTTTTTGGAAAAGGGCAACATGAATTGGATATAAAAAATATTTTGGCAGGAGTTTATTACGTTCAATTTAGAATTGAAGATCAATCCATTATAACTAAGAAATTGACAAAGTTCTAAGACATTTGATGTTGAACTTAAAAATGGAAATCAGATTTCGGCCTAAACCGTCACAGAGATAGGATGGAACGAAGTATGAAAATCTTTTGTTAGTTTCATATAAAATCAAATTATTTCATCACTTTTGTTCCATTAAATTTATTTTATGTCACCGATTGTTATAGTTGCAACAGTTTTATTGCTTATTGTCTTCGTTTTTGGGATAGTTACCGTAAATCAAGGAACTGTTGCTGTTATCACCATGTTTGGGAAATATTCCAGAATACTTAGACCGGGATTGAATTTTAAAATTCCATTGTTGGAAAATATTTACAAACGAATTTCTATTCAAAACAGATCAGTAGAACTAGAGTTTCAAGCTGTAACCTCAGACCAAGCCAATGTATATTTTAAGTCGATGCTTCTTTACAGTGTGTTGAATCATGAAGAGGAGACCATAAAAAATGTTGCATTTAAATTTATCAGCGAAAGAGACTTTATGCAAGCGTTGGTTAGAACTGTAGAAGGAAACATAAGAGCTTTTGTTGCAACCAGAAAGCAAACAGAAATTCTTGGACTGAGAAAAGATATAGTAGATTTTGTTAAAGATCATGTAGATAGTGTATTAGAAAGTTGGGGATATCATCTTATGGATTTGCAGATAAATGATATCACTTTCGATAAAGCCATCATAGAATCTATGAGTAGAGTTGTTGCAAGTAACAACCTCAAAGCTGCAGCAGAAAACGAGGGTCAGGCGTTGTTAATTACAAAGACTAAAGCAGCTGAAGCGGAAGGAAACTCAATAAAAATTGCAGCAGCGGCAGAACGCGAAGCCGCTCAACTTAGAGGTCAGGGTGTTGCCTTATTCCGCGAAGAAGTGGCCAAGGGTATGACTCAAGCTGCTGAGCAAATGAAACAAGCTAATCTGGATACTAATGTAATTTTATTCTCCATGTGGACCGAAGCTGTAAAGTACTTTGCAGAAACTTCCAAGGGCAATGTCATTTTCTTGGATGGAAGTGCAGAAGGAATGGAGAAAACTATGAAACAAATCCAAGCCATGATGATTCAAAAAACCAATGACTAAAATGCTCTTTTATTCCATTGCGTTCGACGGTTTATTTTCATTTCATGAATTAGTAATAGATTCCTTGTGAGTGTCAAACTGTCTGTTGTTATCATATGTTTCAATGAAGAAAAAAACATTGCTCGTTGTCTAGAGTCAATAAAAGATTTGGCAGATGAAATATTGATTGTAGACTCTTTCAGCAATGACAAGACATTGAGTATTTGCAATGAATATCAGTGTAGAATAATTCAAAATCCATTTTCAGGACATATAGAACAAAAAAACTATGCCAAAAATTTAGCCACTCATGATTTGGTTTTATCCTTGGATGCCGATGAGTGTCTTGATGAAATTCTGAAAGCTTCGATTCTACATGTAAAAGATTCTGAGAGTAAAAATGCTTACTCTATGAATCGACTTAATTATTATGCCGGACATTGGGTAAGACACGGAGGTTGGTATCCTGATAAAAAATTGAGACTTTGGGATAAAAATTCCGGCCATTGGGGTGGTGAGAATCCACATGATAAATTTATTCTCCTTGATTCTTCTCAAAAATGTGTTCATCTGCCGGGCAATATCTTGCATTATACTTACTACTCTGTTGAAGATCATGTTAAACAAACAGAGTATTTTTCTAAGATAGCGGCAAAAAGTAAATTTATCAAAGGCAAAAAGTATATCGGAATAATGAAGTATGCCAGTGCCGTTTATAAATGGATTTATACTTATCTAATAAGATTAGGATTTTTAGATGGCAAAGCAGGTTGGTCTATTGCAAAAATTTCTGCATATGGCAATTTCTTGAAGTATAAATTGTTAGAAGAACATTGGAATACAAAAAATTAAATGCCAAATAAATGGGCCATTTCAATGGACTTGGTCAAGATCAATAAGTCATTCCACTGCGATCATTATTTTTCAAAAATCAAATAGCAACCATATAAAACGACCAAAATAGCTATAGAAGTTAGTCCGTAAAGAAAAAAATTATTCATAGAGGGAATTAACTCAGTCATTGTAAAAACACAGCTTAAAAAGCCTAAAAAACCTCCAACTCCCCAACATAAAAATCCATTTCTAATTCTTAGGTCATTGTTATTGTTTTCCATATTTTATTTTGTTTTTTGAAATTATTGATAAAATAAAAAATTTATATTTTGTATATCTATTATTTTGTAATATTATATTACAGTATTAAATTAATAATTTCTCAAATAATTGGATATTTTATTAAGCTAAAGTATATAATTTTAATCATATTGGCCATTTATTTTATGTTATTGTTTAAATGTCCATTCTCTTAGGGATTTGAGCCCATTGGGAATTGGGTCTTCAGTGGTGTTTTATAAATAAAAGAACTCAAATGAAAATAAACTTCTGCAAACTTAGCCGTGATAGCAGTGAGCTCCCGCGAACGGATAGCGCGACCAAGGTAACAAGTGAAATAAGCCATTTGCCGCTCCAAAATAATTGCGATTAATTTGCTTTGTCTAAATTTTTTACAATCAGATAGACAATCAATTTGATGAACAACAAAGCCATGACAATTCCTATCATAATCATTTTTTTATTGTCTCGTTGTTCCGATTTTCGTTGTAGATTTAGAGGTGTATTGGATTCGGTATCGACTTGCAAATCATAACGAAATTCTTCATTCGTTTTTATGATACGAAAATTAAGTAATTCCTCTTGAACATAAAAGCTGTATTCTTTGTCTTGTAAAATATTGAAATCAATAATCAAGATTTGGTTATCAAGATAACACAATACATGTCCGCTTTCTTCTCCATGATAGACACCAAAGCTATGATCCGTGCCCATTTGATCTTGAAAAGTCCAGACCTGTTGCCCCATGATTTACCTATCTTACGATGACCAGTTTGGTAACTATGCCTGTGCTTTTATCCAAGTTTTTTGTGGTATTTGCCCAAACCAAATAAACACCGGAGGCTGCGCTGTTACCAAGATAGTCTCTTCCGTTCCATATAGCTTCACCTCCATTGGCATTGGTCTCATAAACCAATCTTCCGTTTACGTCCGTGATTTTTACACGAGCATCTCTGGACAACCCGCGAATAGCTATTGGGCCGTTATATCCGGGCATTGCAGGATTGGGGAATGCTGTAACTTCTGACATAAAAGAATTATCAAAACCTACTGTTGCATCTGTTCTGAACACTTGCAGTCCACCCTCTGTACCTATCCAAGCATTTCCATTAAGAGGATCAACTGCAATGTCAATAATAGAGTTATTCAACAGTGGACTGTTTTCTGTATTAAAAATATGAATCTGTTGATCTGTAGATGCTGACACAACATAAATGCCATTTCTTGTACCAAACCATTTTCTGTTTCCACCATCAATGGCAATGCTGGTTATGTCTTCGGATTGCAACAGATAATACGGAATTCCATCTTGCACATATTTCTTTCTCGTTCCTTTACAGGTTCCTTTAAAAAGGGATGAGGTACATTCAAAAACCACCGGTCCTTCAGGTGTGCCTACCCACATATCTCCATCCAAATCCATTTGTACAGTATTGATTCGGTTATTTTGGATTTCTGTATTGCTATCATTAAGCAAAATGATTTCATCATCTTTGGTATTGGTAGGATCATTTTCATTGAATACAATTACACCGCTGGCTTCTCTTGGTAAAATCCATTTGTTGGATTGATTGTCTACAGCTAGGGCATGTACCTGACTAGAAAATCCCGGAAGTTCAAAAGATTGCCAGCTTCCATCTGCTCGAAAAACTGTAAGCGGTTTCGGAGATAGAAAACTGGTGATCCATAAATTTTTATTTTTATCAAAAGCTAGTCCTGTAAGTCTTATTCTGGTTGGGTCTGCATTGGGTGCCTGCAATGAAGAGTTTTTGTCATTGTAGATAGTAAATTTTTGTGTTAACTTATTGTACTCTATTAATCCTCTTTGGTTGCTTGCAAAATAGATCTTCGTTTTATCAGGATGCTCTACAGCTCTTACAATATCTCTCATATCTACTGAGTCAAATACAGGAACCGTTGTGTTATTCAGTGCTGTCCAGTTGTTGTTTTGATACTTGAGAATTCCATCTGCCTTATATTGATATGTAATAGTATTGTCATATCCTCCTGGAGCTATATACAAGGCGTCTGTTGCAGGAAGAATTTCGAATACGCTGTTTGTACTTGGAGCATTTACAAATAAAATTTCACAGGTCAAATCGGATCTTGTAAACCTAAAACCCCATCGCTCATCTGCAAGCCAAACTACTCCCTTTGAATCTTCTACAGCATCAATGTTTTTCTCTACACAGTCCACTGCAATTTGGGTCCAATTTGAGTTTTTATCCAACAACTTAACTTGGTTTGAACAGTTTCCATCACATGATATTCCGGTAATTAAATGATATGGTCCGCGCTTGATATACTGCACATTGAATCCATTAAAATCTGTCAACAAATCAAATCTTGAGGCTGAGTTCAAAACAAACAAGCTTGAACTGCTGGCTACATATAGTTTATTATCAAACAGCTCTACGTCATTTACTTTTGTGTTGCTATACAAGCCTGAATTATCTTCCGATCTGTTTATCCATGAGGAAAAATCTTGAATAGTAGTTTGGTTTGAATTTTTATATTGCCACAATCCATTTGAACTTGCTGCGTAAGTATTGTCTCCATATTTTACGGTTTTGTAAATGGATCTGCCTTCTGTAAAAACATTATATTCAAATCTTCCTGAGGCTACATTTAAAGAGCTAATGCCATACTCTGCATTTATAAAAACATGTTCATCATCTTCATAAGATAAAGAGTTAATTTGTTTATTAATTGGGATATTATTGAAATTTTGCAAGTCGGATACTGCTTTAAATCCGTTTTTTGAATACAGGTCAATCAAGCCGTTGCTGTACGCAATCACCAAAGTCTGAGTCGGGAAATGATAATATATGGTACTGATAATATTGCCGTGAAGTCCTTCGCTTTTTGTTAATCTCTCAAAACTAAGATCTGTTTTATCCACTTTTAAGATAGAGTACTCAGTGGCGAAATAGCTAAATTCGTCACTGCTTGCAACAGAAAATGCCTTATTGTAAGGTAAATGTGTTGCCCATTGACCAATAGAAAGGTTACTTTGAGCTTGTATATTAATAACACATATACTCAAAAATAAATGGAGAAAACAGCCCAATTGTATACAAGATAGACCAAAAATCTTGAATCTTAAGGCTGAAAGAACCCTGATCATTGAAACTTCTAATCTATAAGTGTTCAAAACTTGAGTATAATTTTTCATTAGCTTCTATTTTTGAGGATTAAGTGTTTTCAAATTGAATGGATTTGATTTTCTTGTCTGAATTTTAAACTTGATTTCTATTAAACGAAATTTTATTAAGATTATTCTAAGGGTTACATTTATTAACGAACATGAAATTTTGACCTTAGCTGTATTTTTTCTTGGGGTACATAGAACTTTTCATCAATTCCTTATAAACCACTTCGGGAACAAAATATTGAATCGATTTTCCTTCTGCAAGCATTGTCCTGATCATTGTAGATGAAATATCCAATAAGGGAGCATCACAAAAGATTACCCGACTGGTATCAAATTCAATGTCGTCAAGTTTTGCATTAGGTCTTTTGTAAACATAAATATCATAATTGTCGATGAGGTATTTATAATTTTTCCATTTATGTAATCCGGCCAAATTATCTCCCCCCATGATAAGACTAAAACTGTAGTCAGGATATTTTTCTTTAAGATAGGCCAAGGTATCTACGGTATATGAGGGCTTAGGCAAACCAAATTCGATCGATGAGGCTTTAATCTTTGGATGATTCTCCGTTGCCAGTCTCACAAGATATAATCGATCATGATCATTGGCCAGACCAGCTTTTTCTTTTAGAGGATTATGCGGACTTACTACCATCCAAACCTGATCCAAGTCGGATTGATTGACAAGGTGCTGAGCAATGATAAGATGACCTACATGAACCGGATTGAAGGAGCCAAAGAATAAGCCAATCTTCATTGCCAATTCAAGAGCAGTTTATAAATTAATTAATAATTGGTCACTACCAACATCAAAATATTTTCTCCGGGATCTTGTTCGCTTGGGACGATGATGGCCGGCTTGTTGTTGGCAGAAAGTTCAAATTGAAGTTCTTCGTGTTCGAGTGCAGAAAGCATCTCTACCAAAAACTTTGCATTTAATCCAATACTCATCGGTTCTCCTGTATAATCGCAGATGAGTTGCTCAGTGGCCTCATTGTTAAGGTCCAAATCACTTGCAGATATCGTAAGACTTTTATCTTGAATATTAAATACGACTTGATTGGTTGTTTTATTCGCAAAAATGGCCAATCTTCTCAAAGCAGATAATAATTCAGGTCTATTAACTTTTAATAAATTTGGATTATTGACAGGAATGACCGCATTATAGTCAGGAAATTTTCCTTCTATTAAGCGACAAGAGAGAATGGTATTATCAAATTCAAAATATGCCTTTGTTTTTCCATAAAAGATATTAACACTTCCTTCTCTTGGCAGAATCGCTTTGAGCGCGAGCAATGCTTTTTTAGGTAAAATAATGGATGAGGCGACATTGCTTTGGATATCCAAAAACGAATATTTTACTAATTTGTGAGCATCTGTTGCTACAAAGGTCAAGTGATTAAAATCAATATTCATGCAGACTCCTTTCATGTGTTGTCGCATTTCATCATTGCTTGTAGCAAAAATGGTTTTGTCTATTGCTCGGACAATTTTTTGAGAGTCAAAAACAAGTTTCTCTTCATCGCTGGCTTGTGTTACTTCGGGATAGTCTTCGGCTCTCTCTCCTACCAATTTGTATTTTCCGGATGTACTTGTAATTTCTATACCACGCAGCTCTAAATCCACTACAAATTCCAGAGGCTGCTCGGGCATGGATTTCAGTGTCTCCAATAAGGTCTTCCCGGGAATGGCTATGCTGCCATTGACACTGCCGTTGACCTCCATTTTAGATTGAATGGTCACATCTATTGTTGAGGCAGTAATTTCTAGAGCATTTCCCTTTAATTTGAATAAAAAATCTTCCAAAATCGGGATTACAGGATTGCTGGCAATTGCACCTCCGGTAATTTGTAAATGCTTAAGTAGGGCAGATGAAGAGACGTTGAATTTCATATTCTTATGATTTGCTTAGTCAGTTAGGGATATAACTAGACCCCAAACTGTGCAAAATTAGTATAAATTCAAGAATTTCAAGAGCTTTTTATCCTTAAAGAGTTGAAATACCATCTTTTATAAAAATAAGTTAGGGTTTTCTTTTTCAGATTTAGGTCATTGACCAAAATACCTTAGGCTATCTTAGCATAGCCATTGGTAATAGGCTCTTACAAGCAGCTCGTTGCTATATGAATGCAACCGTTAAGGATCAAAATGGCTTCTTGTTCCTCTATTTGGTCTTTTGCCCCATTATCTAAGCCGGTGTTTTGGTTAAATTATCGTGAATCTGATTTTCTATTTCAATATATTAAAAGCTAAGACGTTATAAGGAGGAACGGATATGGAAGATTGACAGGATTTTTTATCTGGTATAAAAGAGTCAATAATGAAAATGAAATTTATAAATAAAAGTCGGAATTAAAATTAAACTATTAGCTGATCTTTATTAAAACAAAAATTAATGAAACTAATCCTCTTTATTCTATTTCTCGCTTGTTCATGCAGCTTACTGCTTGCTCAACAAAATTCAACGGCAACTGCTGTGACAATATTTAGAAATGGTGCTCAAGTTCATCGAGTTGCTGAAATCAATATCACTAAAGGAACTCATGAATATGCATTAAAAGGGTTTTCGCAGGCAATGAACCCGAAGAATCTACAAATTTCTGCACCTGCAGATTTTAGCTTGTTATCTTCCTCAAATAGATCAACTGTTATCGATAGTACTTTTTGGAACAATGAAATTAAACAGATGATGAAAGAAACAGAATCCTTGAGCAGGAAGATAGATGATCTGCAAAATGTATTTGACAGTTATAAAGCCGAGCATGATCTTCTTGTTCACAAAAATAATGATGCTCAGTCGGGGTTAAATTCTGTTGAAGCAATCATCAAATTAGCCGATTTGTACAGAACCAGATTGCTTGAGGTAAAACGCAAAATGTCCGAAACTCAATACCAAATTGATGGATTAAAATTGAAACATACTGAGCAAACTGCAAAATTGGAGGAGTTAAAACAAAAAGAGTTATTAAAACACTCCAATACACTATACTTGGTCATTGAAAGCCCTAAAGATCAGTTGGTTAAATTTGATTTTGATTATCAGATCAACGGATTGGCTTCCTGGGCAAGTATTTATGATATTCGTGTGGGTGATGTTCATTCGGCAATGCAGTTTATTAGTAAAGCAGAAATTTATCAACATACCGGAGAAGATTGGATCAATGTAAATTGTACATTATCTACCGGAAATCCCGGATCCAATTACACTTTAAACCCTTTGACCCCTTGGTGGCTTATTAATTACTCCGTACGAAGAAATTCAACCAACACTATGTATTTAGATGGAGTTCGTACAAAAGCTCAAAAAAATGAAGAACTAGAACAAAGTAACTATAGAACAGCAACCGCTGATGTGGAGGAAAGTCTGACGACTAATGAGTTTACTCTTCAAGAAAAGATAAGTATCTCCGGTAATAATCAATCACAGGTTGTTACCCTAAATCAACAAGACAAAGAAGTAAGTTTTAAATATATTGCTATTCCAAAACGCAACAAACATGCCTTTTTAATGGCCTATTTGTCCGATTGGGAAAATCTGAATTTAAGTACAGGCACAGCTTCCATATATTATAAAAATACACTTGTAGGTCAAAGTCTAATAGACCCTTCTTCTACAGACGATACCTTAAGCATTTCCCTTGGTCCGGATCAGGCTGTAGTCTGTGAGCGAACAAAGTTAAAAAATGAGGCTCACAAAGAATTCTTTAGCTCAAAAGTTAAAAGTACAATAGAATGGAATCTTATAATGAAAAACAATAAAACCAAAGAAATTTCTGTAGAACTCCAAGATCAAATTCCATTAAGTTCATCAACCGAATATGAAGTGAATCTTGGGAGTTCATCCAATGCAAAATATGACTCCTCCACCGGAATTTTAACTTGGGAGTTTAATTTGCCTGCATCAAAATCAGTACAAAAGTCTTTTAGCTATAGTGTATTGTATCCGAAAAACAATAAGCCTATATTAGAATGATATGTGGACTTGAGAGCAGTTTATAGTCCATAAATTTTAATACCAACGCCTCAGTTTGGCTAGAAAAAAATAGAATATATTATATTATTTTATAAGATATATTTTAATGATTATCTATATTTTATATATAATTTATAGACAAGGTTTTTGAGTTTGGTATGCTTTTTGTTTTGGCTTGAGTGGATTCATATTTAATAAAAACTCGAACCATGAACCGTCAAGCGATCAGACCACATTCCTTCCTTTTTATTGCGGCACTATGTGCTATTCTTTATGGCAGTTTTGCATTCAGAACAATGAACTATAAAGAAATGTACCTGGAGCAATTCAAGTTTATTGCAATCAGCGAAATGCAACGAAGCGGAATCCCAGCGAGCATCAAAATGGCTCAGGGGATGATGGAGTCACAGGCCGGAAGAAGCGAGCTTGCGATGAATGCAAACAATCACTTCGGGATCAAATGTAAAAGCACATGGAATGGAGCCACCTACCTCTATATTGATGATGATAAAGACACAGCCGGAAATCTTACTCATTCATGCTTCAGGATGTACAATTCTGCAGAGGATTCTTATGTTGACCATACAGAATTTATCATTGGCAGGAGCAGATACAAAGAACTGTTTTCTTTATCAAAGTTTGATTTTGAATCATGGGCTAATGGACTCAAACGCTGTGGATATGCTTCTGATCCGCTATACGCCAAAAAACTAATAGATCTAATTAAAAAATACAATCTTCAGAGCCTAGATCAAGAAGCTGACCCATTGGCTTATGATCTATACATTAAACAAAAACGTTCTGAGTTGTTGACGGTTCCTAAGCCGGTCAATGTAAGTATTGAAAAAAACTTAAGTAAAAAATCGGGAAAATTGCATTCGAAATCAAAAAAGAAGTGCAAGAGTCGTATCTTTGCTTCGCCAAGGTTATCAGGGTCGAAGTAAACCAATCTCAGACCAACAAAGACGAATGTAAATAGAGCTAGACCTACTCGCTCATTTCTTCTGATAGCTTTGGCCTTTTTTTCAGTACATTCTGTCTGTCTTCCTTATATGCTCTTCTTTCTTGCACGATATTTTTAGCAACAAAAATGGCCTCTACCATTGAGCCAAAGTTGGCTTCGTTTTTTCCGGCAATCTCATAGGCTGTTCCGTGATCCGGCGAAGTTCTAACCACAGGCAATCCGGCCGAATAGTTCACTCCATTATTAAAACAAATAGTCTTAAAAGGAATTAAGCCTTGATCGTGATACATTGCCAGGATTCCATCAAATTTTGAAAACTGACCTGAGCCAAAAAATCCATCGGCAGGGAATGGTCCTGACACAAACATTCCATTTTTTTTGGCTTCTATAACTGCCGGTCTAATAATTGATTCTTCTTCATTCCCAAGCATTCCCTCTTCTCCAGCATGAGGATTAAAGCCCAATACAGCGATGTGTGGTTTGGCAAATCCGAAATCGACTCGCAGTGTTTCTTCTAATATTTGTAATTTACTTAATATAAGTTCTTTGGTTAATTTATGGCTTACATCAGCCAAAGGGATATGATCAGTAACAAGTCCTAACTTTAGCTTGTCGTGGACCATCATCATTAGTGCATCTTTTCCTGATTTTGCCCTTAAAAAATCGGTATGACCCACGTAAGGTACTCCTGCCAACTTTAACGAAGCTTTGTTGACTGGTCCTGTGACAATAGCATCTATTTCTCCTTTCTGAGCATCCTCAAATGCTTTTTCTAAGGCAATCATCGCATATTTACCACCTTCCGGAGTGGCTTTCCCAAGGTTGATGGTGATTGTGTCATTCCAGCAATTCACCAAATTGATTTTGCCTGATCTGGGTTTCTCACCTTGGCTCATTAAATTGAAGTTCATACTTTCCAGCTGAACGATATTCTTATGATAAGAAGCTATTTTTACATTTCCATATATTACAGGAGTGATGTATTCTAAGATTGAGGCGTTATTTAAGGCTTTTAAGGTTACTTCCAATCCTATTCCATTGATATCTCCTGTGCTTATTCCTATTCTAATTTTTTCCATAAATTGATTTGAACAAGTTGCGAAGATACGCACAAAATTCCACTACGACAGATATAGTAAAGAGAGCCCTAAGATTTGATCAATTACAATAGGGTAAAAAAGGTGGATTCGGCTAAAGTTCTCTTTGATTGGATGAAGAAACTCCCATATGCTATAAAAAGAGAAAGCTGCACATGGTTTTAAGTTTTTAAAACCATGGCAGCTTCCACTACCTTTAAACACTTTATTTTATCTCCAAACAGGATTAAACTCTGTTCTTCGGTTTAATTGTCTACCATCTTTGGTATTATTGTCACCGATTGGTCTGGTTTCTCCGTATCCTGCAGACATCAATCTTCCTTCAGAAATTCCTTTCTTCATTAAATAATCTGCGCAAGCTTTAGCTCTTTTTTCAGATAATTTTTGGTTCATAGCATCATCTCCAACATTATCAGTATGACCTTCTATGCTCACGTTCATCTCCGGATATTTTTGCATAACGGTTACAACATCATCCAAGTTTTTATACGAAGATTTTGTAATCACTGCAGTTCCGGATTCAAACTGTACAGATCTCATTGCAACATCTAGTACTTTTCTATCTTCTACTTTAATTTCAGGACAGCCCATGTTAGAAGCAGGACCTGCTGTTTGTGGACATTTGTCATCCTTGTCTGCAACTCCGTCTTTGTCTGTATCAGGACAGCCTTTGATTGTTCCGGCTACATCAGGGCAACCATCTTTTGAGTCTTCTACTCCGTCTCCATCTTTATCTGTAGGACAGCCCATATTGGATGCAGGGCCAGGAACAGTTGGACACTTATCTTCTTTGTCTGCAACTCCGTCTTTGTCTGTATCAGGACAGCCTTTGATTGTTCCGGCTACTGTTGGACACATGTCGTCTTTGTCTGCAACTCCATCTTTGTCAGAATCAGGACAACCTTTCAAAGTTCCTGCAACATCAGGACACATGTCATCAGTATCATAAACTCCATCTTTATCTCTATCAGAAGGACAACCCATGTTTTCTGCAACTCCGGCCAAACTTGGACATTTATCATCTTTATCTGCAATTCCATCACCATCTGTATCAGGACAGCCCATTACTGTTCCCGGTACATCAGGACAAAGGTCTTCCTTATCACTCACTCCGTCCTTATCTCTATCTCTTTCTGGTCCACAGAGACAAGCTCTAAGTCCTACTGCATACTGATAATTGTTGTATCCATCTTTAAATGCAAGACGATAATCAGCTTGAGTAACTATAGAAATAAGATTAGAAACTCTGAAGTCAAGACCCAAGCCCAATGGAGCTTGTGCATAGAAATCTTCTAAGTTCTGCATTGCTCCTCCTATACCTGCATATAGGAATGGAGAAATAAATTTGCCTCTGAATAAATGCAAATTAAGCAAAGCATCTATTCCTGTATAGTATTGGCTTTTTGTGTAACTGGTCACTGAGTCTAATGCCTCAGAATAATTTGGAAATCTTGCAGCTCCTAATCTTAACGGCACAGAAAGGGAAATCAAATTGCTGAAATGATGGTTGTATCCAAGTTCAAATGCGTTATCCAAATCACTGAACAACTCTTTATTGTCCAAGTTAGGAGAACGATAATTAATCCAAACTGGCTTCGCTGTCAAGGTTCTTTTGGGTAGATCTTGCGCACTGATTGCACTGCTTAAAAGTACGAAACAGATAAACAAGTTAATTGTCAACTTTTTCATAATACGGGGATTGTTGTTTTGAAAATTCTTTTACTATACAAATGTAGACTTAAAATTCTCAATCAGTCATCTTTTTTATTAAAAATTTTTATATTAGTATTTTATATAATTTATAATTGATTGATTAAAAAAATACTATTTATTCTAATCTCAACCATAGATCCTAATTTAATCCCATTGAGTAGAATTATCAATAGCTTATTTTAGCTTGTTTAAAGAAAGTGTAATTGGGAAAATAGCCCTCTGTCTTACGAACCGAGAAGTTCTTTTACGAGAGCTGAAACAGCCTTCCCATCAGCCTGTCCTGCAACTTTCTTTGTTGCAAGTCCAATGACTTTCCCCATATCTTTGGGTCCCTGAGCTCCGGATTCTTGAATCACCTCTTGAATAAGCACTCTAAGTTCGGTTTCGGACAACTGAGCCGGTAAATAGCGTTCAATTATAGCAATTTCTTCACGCTCTACAGAGGCTAAATCTTCTCTTCCCTGCTTGGTAAAAATGTCTAATGACTCTCTTCTTTGCTTCACAAGTTTCTGCAAAATAGGAAGAGCTCGCTCATCTGTCATCTCTTGTCCTGTTCCGTCTGTATTTGCCAGCAAAATGGCCGCTTTAATTGCTCTAATTCCTCGTAAAGCAACCTCATCTTTTGCTTTCATTGCTTCTTTAAGATCAACATTAATTTTGTCTGTAAATGCCATATTAATAGGGATTTAATGTTTTGAAACAGTGTAGATTGTAAATTTGTTTGTAATTGAATTATTTTTTTTATTTTTTTGTTGCAAATTAAACCAATTGCTAAATGGGCAGTCCAATAAAAAACAACATTACTGTGGTTTTAGAAGATCAAAACATACTGGATCTCATCAAAGTAGACGAAACTCGAGACAAAGGGTTTCGCGCATTAATAGACAAGTATAAACAAAAATTATATTGGCAGATTCGTCGTATGGTTTTGGTTCATGATGATGCCGATGATGTATTACAAAATACCTTCATCAAAGTATTTAAAAGCATTGACCGTTTTGAGCAAAAGAGCAGTCTTTTTACTTGGTTGTACAGAATTGCAACAAATGAAACTTTAAGTTTTTTGGAACAACAAAAAAAGTATCAATACGATACTGTAGATGACCATCAAGAACATCCTGCCATTGCCAGGTTAAAAGCTGATCCCTATTTTGATGGAGATGAACTAAGGATTAAGTTGGAGCAAGTCATGCAGTCATTACCCGAAAAACAGAGAATGGTGTTTCAATTAAGATATTACGAAGAATTATCTTATAAAGAAATTGCTGATATTCTTGAAACAACAGAGGGTGCACTAAAAGTATCCTATCATCATGCATTAAAAAAAGTTGAAGATTATTTTAAATCAAAATAAATTATGGAAGAAAATTTATTGTCAGTCAAAATACCCGATGGAAATGATGGTTATCATTTACCTGAGAATTATTTTGATCAACTCACAGAAAGTCTTCTCACCACAAAAATTATTGCAGAATCTTCTGATAAGTTAAAAACTCCAGAAACTTATTTTGGAGAGTTGACCGATAAATTAATAGATCAAATGTATGTCACTCAACATTTATATAAAATTGAGAATGGCATGCAGATCCCTAAATTTTATTTTGAAGAACTTTCAGATAAAATTCATTCTCAATCTTTTTTCAAGGATCAAGATATCAAAAACATCGATGGATTTAAAACGCCAGAGAATTACTTTGATCATTTGACGGACCAACTTTTATCACAAACTAATGAAGAAGCTAGAAATAGTGATAAAATTAAAATTATCTCTTTAAAACAATGGCGTGTATGGACTGTTGCAGCCTCTATTGTAATGATGGCAGCAATTGGACTTTGGTTAGGAAAATCAAACAATACTGCAAACTCTACTCAAGAGTTGTCATGGAATGCAATATCTGATGACGCTCTTATTGATTATGCAATGGAAAATATTACAGATTATAACCATAGCGAGTTGGAAGAATTATTCACTGTGGGTGATGAAACAACTATACAAGAACTGGAAGATCTGGATGATGCAGAAATTGAAAAATTGTTAAAACAAAATTTCAATTAATTATTCAATCTTTATAAAAATTTTAGTAAAATGAGGAATTACGTATTATTAGCTTTATTTTCTCTTTTCTGCTCTTTGGGCATGACGCAAGACGATGGAATGAGACCAAATCGTGAAAAAATGAAAGAACGATTGGAGGCTCAACACACCGCATTTTTAACCACTAAGCTAGAGCTCACTCAAGACGAGGCTGCTAAGTTTTGGCCTGTCTATAACGAGTTTAGTAAAAAGAGACAAGAATTGCGAAAAGAAAAAATGAATCAAAGGAACAGTGAAGACTTTGATATGGATGAACAGTTCAAAACTGAAGAAAAAGAACTTGCCCTTAAGAAGTCTTATTATGAAAAGTTCAAGGCAATTCTTCCTGCAAAAAAACTGGCAAAACTGGATGAAGCTGAACAAGAATTCAAACAGGAAGTTTTGAGAAAAATCAAAGAACGAAAGGAGAACCGGGGGAATAGACCAATGAGGTAAAATCTGATTTTTCAATAATTTATTTGACTTATTTTTCACTAGTTCATAGTAGCTTTGCTGCATATTGGTTTTACAAAGAGTGAGTTTTTCTACTCAACGTATTTTTTATTATGTGCGGCAGAGCTTCTTTAACAAAACAAGAAAAAGAGTTAGAACAACGTTTTAATGCGAGTTTCTATACCGAAGACATTTTACGATATAATCCATTGCCTAATTTCAATCTTGCACCGACTCAAACTCATCCTATATTAATTATGGAAAATGGGAAACATTTCCAACTTATGAAATGGGGCCTTATTCCATCATGGGCTAAAGATGAAAAAATAGGGTCCAAAATGATCAATGCAAGAGTAGAAGGACTGTTGGAAAAAAGTTTTTTTAAAACGGCTTTACAATCCAGACGTTGTTTAGTGCCTTTGGATGGATTCTATGAATGGAAAACCATTCAAGCAAAAACTAAGATCCCCTTCAGAATTCAAACTACTAATCAAGAAATATTTAGCGTTGCGGGATTGTATGATCTTTGGAAAAATAACAAAGGAGAAGTAATCTATAGCTTTACCATAATTACACTGCCGGCCAACGAAATGATGAAAAAAATTCACGACAGAATGCCTGCGATCTTAGATCCCGATGCAGAATTACTTTGGATAGACCATAGTCTTAGTATGAACCAAAGTTTGGAACTTCTTTCACCCTATCCGTCAGAATTAATGCACATGACTGAACTTTCACCGCTGGTCAATAAAGTGTCTGCAAATGGGCCGGAACTTTTAGTTCCTGCCAAAAGAACTAGCACATCAAACACCTTATTTGATTAAAGTTCCAAATTGGAAGAAACGGATGTATTCTTTTACAATTCTTTTGAATGTCTAATAAGTACTTGGTTTAAAGTTCTTTACAATTTATAATATAATAATATATTTAAAAATTTATATATCAAATAAATACAATTAATTGAGGCCCTTTTAAGTTTTAATCTGTTACAGCTTAACTTTGTCAACGTCTCAACAATCGGCTTTATGGTAATTTTTATAGTACAAAATAGATGAAGTATTTATAAATTAAATTAATTTTACATGTGATTTCATACTGCAATGCAAAACGATTCATATCAAAACGCACAAAATACTGATTCTCTTAGTTTTAGAGAATTGGTGCAGAGTTTAAGAATCTATCGAGACGCGATCTGGAAGAATAAATTGGTATTTATCAGTTGTATCTTTATTGCTCTTTCCTATTTTGTTTGGAAAGCATTGAAGGATTATAAAAAGTTTGAGGCCCAGACAAGCTTTATGATTAACGAGAATGAAGGTGGCGGTAGTCTCAGCTCTTTACTTGGTCAGTTTGGAGGAATTCTTGGCGTGGGTTCAGATCAGGTTAATTTAGAAAAAATATTGGAGCTTGCTAAAACAATGAGAATTGGGCAAGCTGTGTTTTTTACACAAGTTCAGGCTAATGGAAAAACTGATTTTTTAGCCAATCACATGATTCAAGAATGGGAGCGCGTAGGTTTGTGGGGCAAAGTTCCTTTTTATGTCAAAGAAAATCCATTGAAGAACTTTAAATTTCAACATTCAAAAACAGATTCATTCAGTTTGCTTGAAAATTCGGCACTTAAACAGGTTCATTTCTTATTTAAAAAAATGATGGCCACAAGTTCTTCCGAAGAAACAGGAATTATGAATATCACCATCACTAGTGGTAATGAGTCAATAGCTTATCACTCTTGTAATACTTTATTCGAAAAATTGAGCAATTTTTACATTGATAAAACAATAGAGAAACAAAAAGAAACGTACGAAAGCTTGAGCAGAAAAGTGGATTCTCTTAAACAGTTGATGAGCAGGAAAGAATATTCCCTCGCCGGAATAAAAGACAGCTACAGATCTTCTTGGTTATCTACTGAGGAAGTCCCTAAGACCCTTTTGGATAGAGATATAAAAATGATTCAACTTATTTATGCCGAGGCTGTCAAAAATATGGAACTTGCTTCTTTTTCGTTAGAAAATAAAACACCATTTATTCAAGCAATTGATCATCCCATTCTGCCATTAAAAACGAACAAAGAAAGTTTACTTAAAAATATTCTTTTAGGCTTAGTATTGGGATGTTTAATAGGAGCTGTAGTGATCACTGCAAAAACTTTTTACAGTATTCAAATGAATCAGCAATAAAGATTTAGTTAAATTAGTTTATTCAACATGTATCAGGAATTAATTCAAAAAGATAAAAAAATAGCTGTTATAGGATTAGGATATGTTGGTTTGCCACTAGCCCTTGTTTTTGCAAAAAAATTCAAGGTGATAGGATTTGATATCAATTCAAAAAGAATTGATATGATGAAACAGGGTGTCGATCCATCAAAAGAATTAAGTTCGGATGATTTCCTTAATAAAGATATTGAATTCTCTTCTGATCCCGAAAAATTAAAAGAAGCACATTTTTTTATTGTGGCTGTTCCCACTCCTGTAGATGAGCATAAAATTCCGGATTTAAAGCCTGTTATTGGAGCATCTCATACAGTGGGCAAAGCATTAAAAAAAGGAGATTATGTTATTTTCGAAAGTACAGTTTACCCCGGCTGTACCGAAGAGGATTGCTTGCCAATATTAGAGGAGGAATCAGGCTTACAATTTGGTTTGGACTTTAAACTCGGTTATTCTCCAGAAAGAATTAACCCCGGTGATAAGGAAAGAACAGTAGAAACTATTTTAAAAATTGTTTCAGGAAGCGACGCTGAGGCACTGGAAGAGGTTGCCAAAGTTTATGGAGCAATTATTCAGGCAGGTGTATACAAAGCAAGTTCGATAAAAGTAGCCGAAGCGGCTAAGGTCATTGAAAATACACAACGAGATCTTAATATTTCCTTTATGAATGAACTTTCAATGATTTTTGATCGAATGGGCATTGATACAAGAGAAGTTTTGGCAGCAGCGGGCACAAAATGGAATTTTTTAAAATTTGAACCAGGCCTTGTTGGCGGACATTGTATTGGAGTAGATCCGTATTATCTACTTCATAAGTCTAAAGAGCTAGGATATGATCCTGAAGTAATTTTGAGTGGTCGTCGTATTAACGACAATATGCCGGCATTTGTCGCTAAAAAACTCGCCCAAATGTTGATTGCTAAAGGGAAAAATCCAAGCAGTTGCAGAGTTCTCATTCAGGGAATAACATTTAAAGAAAATGTCAGCGACATCAGAAACTCAAAAGTAGCCGATCTCTATAACGAGCTGGCCGATTTTTCTATAAGTGTTGATGTTATAGACCCTTATTCTGATCCGGAAGAAGTATATCATGAATACGGTATTCATCCCATAATGGAAGTGAAAGAAAAATATGATGCCATCATTGTTGCAGTAGCTCATAATGAGTTTAGAAAATATCAATTGGAAGACTATAAACAAATGATGAATAGTCGACCCATTTTGATAGATCTTAAAGGTTTGTTTCCCAAGCCTACTGATGATAGTTTTACCTATTGGAGATTGTAATAAAAATTAAGAATAAAGAATGAATATAGCAGTTGTAGGAACAGGATATGTGGGTTTAGTAACAGGAACATGCTTTGCAGAAACAGGCAATCATGTAATCTGTGTAGATATCAATACAGAAAAAGTAAAACAACTTCAAAATGGTCAGGTGCCTATTTTTGAGCCGGGTTTAGAATTAATTTTTGAAAGAAATACAAAGCAAAAAAGATTAGAGTTTACAACAGACTTATCCTATGCAGTAAAAAACAGTGAAATCATTTTCTTGGCATTGCCTACTCCCCCGGGCGAGGATGGTTCTGCAGATCTGAGATACGTATTGCAAGTTGCAGGGCAATTGGGGCCTATGATAAGTTCTTTTAAAATCATAGTCAATAAATCTACTGTGCCTGTGGGTACAGCAGAAAAAGTGGAAGAAACCATACTTCAATCGGGGCTGTCTTCAGATTTGTTTGAGGTTGTTTCAAATCCGGAATTTTTGCGAGAAGGAGTAGCCGTCGAGGATTTTTTGAAACCGGATCGAGTTGTAATTGGAGTAAAGTCTGAGCGTGCCGCTCACAAAATGAAAGAGCTCTATGAGCCATTTGTACGCCAAGGCAATCCTATTTATATTATGGACAGAAGATCGTCCGAGCTTACTAAGTATGCTGCCAACGCCTATCTTGCCACACGTATAAGTTTTATGAATGAAATTGCAAATCTATGTGAGCGTACCGGTGCCAATGTGGATATGGTTCGGATTGGAATGGGAAGTGATAACAGAATTGGTAAACGTTTTTTATTTCCCGGTGTAGGCTATGGTGGCTCATGTTTTCCAAAAGATGTCCAAGCGCTTGCTTATACAGCGGAGACTCACCAATATCATTTTTCTATTCTTAACTCTGTGATGCAAGTTAATGCAACACAAAAGAAAGTTTTAAGTGAAAAAATAAAAACTCATTTTCATCAGCAATTATCAGGTAAAAAAATTGCTATTTGGGGTCTTGCTTTTAAACCAAATACTGACGATATCAGAGAGGCTCCAGCATTAGAAATTATTCAGGAATTACTTCAGTCGGGTGCATCAATATCTGTCTATGATCCGGAAGCGATGGAACATGTTCGATCCATCTTTGGAAATGCAATAGAGTATGTTGAAGATATGTATGAAGCGTGCAAAGACGCCCATGCTCTTGCCATCATTACAGAATGGAGTGTTTTTAGATCTCCCGACTTTGACTTATTAAAACAATATCTCATCAATCCATTGCTTTTTGATGGTCGGAATTTATATGAACCCGAAAAAATTAAATCGATAGGATTTCAATATTACAGTATAGGAAGACAAACAGTATAAAAAATTTAAAAAATCAATCATGAATCAACTTCAAATGGTAGATCTTGGGAATCAGTACCAAAAAATAAAATCAGAAATCAATCAATCCATCCAACAAGTTCTGGATACTACTTCGTTCATAAATGGTGAAGCAGTAAAGCGATTTGAAGAAGAACTTGAAGCTTATCTTGCCGTAAAATATGTTATACCCTGTGCAAATGGTACAGATGCTTTGCAGATTGCTCTTATGGCCTTGGATCTTAAACCGGGAGATGAAGTAATTGTTCCGGCATTTACTTACGTTGCAACTGCTGAGGTGATTGCTCTTCTTGGATTAGTTCCTGTGATGATCGATGTCTATGATGATGACTTCAATATATCTGTAGAAGAAATAAAACAAGCTATTGGTCCTAAAACAAAAGCCATTGTTCCTGTACATTTATTTGGTCAGTGTGCCCATTTAGAGGCCATAATGAAAATAGCTAATGAGCATGGTATTGCAGTAATAGAAGACAATGCACAAGCCATTGGATCGGATTATTATTGGTCTAATGGAACAAAATCAAAGTCAGGAGCAATTGCTCACATTGGTTGTACTTCTTTTTTTCCATCAAAAAATTTAGGTTGCTATGGAGACGGAGGCGCAATTTTTACGAATGACGATCAGCTTGCTCAAAAAATTACCATGATTGCAAATCATGGCCAAAGCAAACGATATTACCATGATGTTGTAGGTGTGAACTCCAGATTAGATTCTATTCAAGCCGCAGTATTAAGTATTAAATTAAAACATCTTGACGAATATGCTTCAGCACGTGTTGCTGCTGCAGATTATTATGATCAAGCATTCAACAATATAAATTCTATCATAACTCCTTTTAGAAACAAACATTCTTCTCATGTTTTTCACCAATACACGTTAAGAATTACGGATGGAAGAAGAGATGCCTTGAAGGAATATTTGGACCTAAAAAAAATACCTTGCGCCATTTACTATCCTGTTCCGCTTTATGAACAAAAAGCATTTGTTGCTTATCGCGGACAAGTCACCCATTTGCCTATTACTGATCAGCTTTGTAAAGAAGTGATCTCTCTGCCTATGCACACAGAACTTAATCCGTCACTACAAAATATCATCATATCTGAGGTATTAAATTTTATTAATTAAAGAAAGAGCTGATGAATAAAGATTTTTATGCGCATGAAACCGCAATTATTGATGATGGCTGTGAAATAGGAAGCGGCACAAAAATTTGGCATTTCTCTCATATTATGTCCAATTGTAAAATTGGCGAAAAATGCAACATTGGTCAGAATGTTGTTATTTCTCCTGAAGTGGTTTTGGGTAATAATGTCAAGGTTCAAAACAATGTTTCCATTTATACAGGTGTAATGTGTGAAGATGATGTTTTTCTTGGTCCAAGTATGGTTTTCACAAATGTTATCAATCCGAGAAGTGCTGTAAATAGAAAAAATCAATACGCTAAAACGATTGTAAGGAAAGGAGCTTCCATAGGAGCCAATGCAACCATTGTTTGTGGAAACAACATTGGAGAATTTGCCTTTATTGGAGCCGGTGCTGTCGTGACCAAAGAAGTTCCGGCCTATGCACTGTTAGTAGGAAATCCGGCGAGACAAACCGGTTGGATGAGTGAATACGGACACAAATTGAAGTTTGACTTCAATGGAATTGCCACCTGTCCGGAATCCGGAGAAAAGTATGAATTAAAAGAAAATAAAGTTATTAAAATATCTCATTAACCCAAAAGGACATATTCACGATTGATGAAAAAATTTGGATTGGTTGGTGCCGGCGGTTATATAGCGCCACGACATATGAAAGCGATCAAAGAAACAGGAAATGATCTGGTTGCTGCATTAGATAAAAATGATTCTGTTGGAATTATTGACAGTTATTTTCCTTATGCAGATTTTTTTACTGAATTTGAGCGATTTGATCGACATTTGGAAAAGCTGAAACGAAAACATGAAGGAATAGATTATCTCAGTATTTGTTCACCAAATTACCTCCATGATTCCCACATTCGATTTGGACTTAGGTTGGGTGCAGAGGTCATTTGCGAAAAACCTTTGGTGTTAAACCCTTGGAATATTGAAGCTCTTCAAGAAATAGAAAAAGAAATGGGCAAAAAAGTGAACACCATTTTACAATTAAGATTGCATCCTGCAGTTAAAGAGTTAAAAGAAAAGATAAAAAGTTCTTATCAAAAAAAATATGATGTGGATCTTGCTTATATCACCTCGCGAGGAAAGTGGTATTTTACATCATGGAAAGGTGACATACAAAAATCTGGAGGAATAGCAACAAACATTGGAGTTCACTTTTATGATTTGCTCTCCTGGCTATTTGGCCCCGTGGTCAATAACATTGTTCATATCCAAAAAGAAGATCGTGTAGCAGGATTTCTTGAATATGAAAAAGCAAGAGTTCGATATTTTTTGAGCATTAATGAAGAGACCTTACCCGATGAGATAAAAGCTACAGGAAAAAAAACATACAGAAGAATGTTGATCGATGGAGAAGAATTTGAATTTAGCGATGGTTTTGGAGATCTCCATACAAGTTCTTATAAAGAAATTTTAACCGGTAATGGCTTTGGTTTGGAAGAATCCATAAACTCGATTCAAACTGTTTATGAAATCAGAAATTCAAGTCCAGTAGGTTTAATTGGAGACTATCATCCGTTTGCCCAATAAATTGAAATGATGAAACTTTTACTGCAAAGTTTGAAAGACGGAACAACATTTATACAGGAATCAGTCAGTCCTCTTGCAGGTCCTAATCAAATTTTAGTAAAAAGTTCTTGCAGTTTAGTTTCTCCGGGCACCGAAAAGATGCTTATTCAATTTGGGCGTTCCAATCCTTTAGATAAAATAAAACAACAGCCGGAAAAATTCAAAGAAGTTTTACAAAAAATCCAAAATGAAGGTTTATTTCATACTCTTGATCTTGTAAAAAACAAATTAGATCAACCCATTGCTTTGGGATACAGCAACGTAGGTCGAGTGCAGCATATAGGTTCTAAGGTTCAAGGATTCAAAATTGGGGATAGAGTTGTAAGCAACGGTCCACATGCAGAATTTGTCGCAGTTTCAAAACATCTTTGTTGCAAAATCCCCGACAATGTTTCTGACGAACAAGCAAGTTTTGCTATCTTAGCTTCAATAGCTTTGCAGGGAATTCGACTTCTCAAAGTAGAGCTTGGAGAAAAAATTGTTGTAATGGGACTTGGCTTGATTGGCATTTTAGCTTGTCAAATCCTAAAAGCTTCCGGTTGTGAAGTCATTGCAGTAGACGTTTCAGATGAAGCACTCAGTCTGGCTAAAAGTCTTGGTTTTAAAACCTATTCTTCAAAACTGCAAACTGCTGATGAGCTTTTCCAATCTGAATTTTTTGGTATAGGGGCGGACGCTGTTCTCATCACTGCAAGCAGCTCTCAACCTTTGGTTAATGAAGCAGCTCAAATGACTAGAAAAAGAGGGCGAATAGTTCTTGTTGGAGTGGTGGGCAATGAAATAAATCGTGACTACTTTTACAAAAAAGAACTGAGCTTCCAAGTTGCTTGTTCTTATGGTCCCGGAAGATATGATAGTTCTTATGAGGATCTAGGAAACGATTATCCAATAGCTTTTGTGCGTTGGACAGAACAAAGAAATATTGAATCTGTACTCCAACTTATGGCTAATGGTCTTATCCAAACCGAACCTCTGGTCTATAAGCTTTGTCCATTTGAAAAAGTAATTACAGAATTTTATAATCAATTGGATGAATTGAAATGGGGAAATATTATTCAATACAATCCTCAATCCTCAGAGAATAAGACCATCATTCATTTTCCTCATTTTAAAATTAATAAAGACAAAGCAACTATTGGAATTATTGGTTCCGGGAGCTTCGTGAGCTCAGTGATATTACCATCACTACAAAAATCAAAAGCTACAATCAAGTCAATATGCAGCTCTCAATTTCAATCTGCTGCTCTGGCTCAAAAATATTCCATCCATAAGCAACTTAATGACGTTGACCAAATATATCAAGATCCTGAAATAGATTTAATATTAATAGCCAATAGACACAATGCTCATGCCACTTCCGTGATTAAAGCACTCCAAACCGATAAATTTGTTTTTATAGAAAAACCCCTTTGTCTCACTAAAAAAGAATTCAATGACATTCAAAACGCTGTTTCAACCAACTCTAAACTATACGTTGGCTACAACAGAAATTTTGCACCATTAATCCAAAAAATAAAACAATACATTAAGGGATTTGAGCAGCAACTCAATATTGTTTACACCATCAATGCAGGAGTTATTGATAAAGGGCATTGGACACAACAAATTGAAATCGGCGGCGGTCGAATTTTAGGAGAAGTCTGCCACTTTGTAAGTCTGTGTCAGGAGCTTTGCCAATCTGAAGTGGAATTGATTTCGGCTATTGGCAATGGGACAGAAGTGCAGGCTAATGATCAAGTGTCAATTCAACTTAAATTTAAAAATGGCTCTACTGCTTCCATTCAATACTTATCTAACGGTTCAAAAAAGGCTCCAAAAGAAAATATTAAATTGTTTTACAGTCAAAAAATAATAGACTTAAATAACTTTAAAACGCTCAAAGCTTATGGGCTATCCATAAGAAATTCATGGTTTAATAAAATGGACAAAGGGCATGACAGCCAATTTTTACTTTTAAGTCAGCTTAGTGATCAACTTTTTAATCCATCCAAACTAATTTCCGACTTACATACAAGTAAAGTTTGTTTTGCAATTATAGACTCTATAGAAAAGAAGCAAATGATCCATTTAGATCAATATGAAATATGAAGATTATTAATATAGTTGGTGCGCGTCCTAACTTTATGAAAGTAGCTCCACTGCATAAAGAATTTTCTAAAAATCCATTTTTTGAGTCCATTGTTGTTCATACCGGCCAGCATTTTGATACCAAGATGAGTGATGTTTTTTTTAATCAATTAGAGTTACCGATTCCGAACTATTTTCTAGGAGTGGGAACTGGCAGTCACACAATGGTAACGGCTAAAATCATGACAGAATTTGAGCCCATTTTATTAAAAGAAAATCCGGATTTAGTTCTTGTTGTGGGTGATGTTACTTCGACTTTAGCTTGTGCTTTAGTTGCTGTTCGTAACAACATTAAAGTTGCTCATGTAGAGGCCGGCTTAAGAAGTTTTGATAGGCAGATGCCGGAAGAAATCAATCGAATTCTCACAGATCAAATTTCTGACTTTTTATTTTTAACAGAAAAAGAGGCAAAAATAAATTTACTTTCAGAAAATATAGCAGAACATAAAATTCACTTTGTTGGCAACTGTATGATTGACTCACTGCACTATTATTTACCCAAAATCGATGACCATAAAACACTTCAAGAATTTAATCTTAATTCCAAGGAATATATTTTGGTCACTATGCACAGGCCGTCTAATGTTGATACAAAAGATGGTTTAGAAAAAATTAGTTTTATGTTGAATGAAATCAGCCAACATCATAAAATAGTGTTTCCTATTCATCCAAGAACCTCAGATAGGCTCAATCACTTCGGTTTACTTGGAAAATTAAAACAAAATAAGAATATAAACTTATGCGAACCACAAGGGTATTTGGAATTTATTGCATTAATGAAAAATTGTAGTTTAATTCTTACTGACAGTGGCGGAGTGCAAGAAGAATCCACTTTTCTTAATATACCCTGTCTTACATTTAGAAAAACAACAGAGCGGCCCATTACTGTGACTGTAGGTACAAACCAACTATTGGATGAACTCAATCCGGAAACAGCCATTCAAAAAACCAAAGAAATTCTCAATGGAAAAATAAAGTCAGGCCAGTGTCCTGAACTTTGGGATGGTTATGCTGCCTCCAGAATTGCACAACTCCTACAATCTTCATTTTATGCAGTATAAAAAAATAGCAATTGTTGCTAATTCTACATGGAATATTTATAATTTCAGACAGGAGTTAATTAAATTATTAAAACATGAGCAATATAAAATAATTGTAATCGCTCCGGTTGACGAATACATTCATTATCTAAACGGAACTTATTTTACTAAACACATTGCTCTTCAACATTTGAACGCTCAATCCGGAAACCCAATTCAGGATCTACGATTGATTTACGAGCTTTATAAAATTTACAAAGTGGAGAAACCGGATTTAGTAATTCATTTTACTATCAAACCAAACATTTATGGAAGCATCGCAGCAAGTTTGCTAAAGATCAAGTCCATCTCTAATGTCACAGGATTAGGGTACACTTTTGTAAATCAAAATAAGCTAAACATTTTATTGCTAAATTTATATCGGTTTGCATTTAAGAGTTGCCGCACAGTAGTTTTCCATAATAATGAAGACGCTGCTTTATTCAAGCAACTCCATATTGTCCGAGCAGAACAGGTGAAAGTAATAGAAGGTTCTGGTGTCAACACTGATTTTTTTCATCCAAGAGAGAACAAAAAACATGCTCATTTTACCTTCTTGTTTGTTGGAAGGTTGCTTAAAGACAAAGGCGTGCAAGAATTTGTGCAGGCTGTAAAAAGATGCAGACCCATTATTAAAAATGCAGAGTTTTGGATGGTGGGTCAGTTGAATGAAAATAATCCCGGCAGTATAAAAAAAATGGACTTACTCAACTGGGTAGAGCAGCGCATTATTAAATACTTTGGTGCAGATAAAAATATTAAACACTATTTGTCACAAGCAGATGTTTTAGTATTACCCTCATATAGAGAAGGAATGCCGAAAGCTGTATTAGAGGCAATGGCTATGGGAAAAGTCATAATTACGACGGACGTTGCAGGCTGTCGTGATACTGTTGTCCATGGAAAGAATGGTTTTTTGGTTCCTGCTAAAGATGATGTGTCATTGTCTGAACTCATGGTAAAATTGTATCAATTGAGTGATGAGGAAATTCAGAAAATGGGTGATATGAGTCGAGATATAGCAGAACAAAGATTTGACATCAAGATTATTCTCTCCCAGTTTCTTGAAATGGTGAATCATTGTCTTAATGAAGATTTTAAAAACACCAACACAATATCCATTCCTAAAGAATCCATTTTTGAATGAGTTTATCTTTATTCCAAAAAAATAAATACTATTATCATTCCAGAGCCGGACTTATAATCTCTTTTCTTAAAGTAAAAGATAAAACCATTCTAGATATTGGTTGTGCAAATCAGTCCATTTATTTTTATTGCAAAGAGAATTGCAAGAAATATTTAGGTATAGATATTTTGGAATTTGAAAATAAGGAACATTTTATTTGTGCGGATTATTTATCACTTTCACTGCCGCAAACATTTGATCTAGTCTTTTTAATCGGGGTATTAAATCATGTAAAAGAAGAAGATCAAATTATTTTTTTAAACAAAGCAAGATCCAATACTTCTCAACAGCTCATTTATACCTATGCAAACCCTGCCAATTTAATTAATTATTTTATTTCAATAATAAGAAAGAAAAATTTGATCATTACCGGAGTAAATAAAAAAGCTTCGATCTATTTATTCAAATTGCCTTATTTCCAAAAAGTTTGGAATTTTAATGCTTGGCCATTGAGAGAATATCTGGCTACTGAGTTTGTTATTATCGAAGAAGTAAATCCTATTTTGAAAACAAGTTAATCATAGTTTCTTTTTAACCATGATTTTGTAGAGAATAATTTCAATTTAATACATCCTTTTAATCCTTTTTCAAGTCTCAATATTTAATCCATTGTATATGAAGAAGAAAAGTACTATCTTTTGGCTTGAAATGAAGAGATTAGTTTATTGTTTTAGCTTATTAATATACTCACAACTGCTTCATTCTCAATGGATAGAGAACTTTGAGCGTTTTGACACCACTGTTTGGAAAGGGCAGGTTTCGCATTTTGGCATCAGTCAAGATGCTAAATTAATGCTTCAAGCCCCTGTAGCCGGAAGATCATTTGTTTTCAGAGAGTACGAACTTGGAGATAAATTAGATATTAGTTTTTTTACACTGTTGACTTTTGCGCCATCATCCTCAAATCAATTGCGAATTTATCTCAATCTTTCCAGTCCTGATTTGGCTAAGGCTGATTCGTATTATTTGGAAATTGGAGAAACAGGCTCGCAGGATAGATGGAAATTCTACAAAAGACAAAGTGGAACTACAACATTATTGGGAGAGGGCCTATTTGGAAAACTGGCTGTTGATCCTGCTATGGTGAGAATGAAAATAGAACGAGAGGGGAATGGAGTTATTTCGATATCTACAGATTATACCGGAGGAAATTCATATACTTTAGAAAAAACAATTTCGGATCAAGATCCCATTCAAAAAGCCAAAGTGTTTTTTGGAATAGAATGTATCTATACTGAAACCAGGAAAGATAAATTTTTCTTTGATGACATTAGTACCGGTTTCTTACCTCAAGATCAGCAAGGACCTAAGATAATTTCTATAGAGACAAAGAGTGATGATTTACTTCTTGTTTCCTTTGATGAATCATTAGATACCAATTATTGCAAGGACCCTTCACTTTATGTTATTCCTTCACTTGGACCTATTCAAAAAGTAAACGTCATCACAGAGAATGAACTCGAGCTTAAGCTCAGTGGTCGTATGATGCAAAATAATTCTTACGAATTACACTGTTCTTCTGCCAAAGATAAAAATGGAAATCTTTCCAATCAACTTGTTCATAGTTTCAAGTATACCCATTTTGTGTCTCCATCCAAGTTGGATTTGTTGATTAGTGAAATCATGGCAGACCCAAGTCCCAAAGTCGGACTTCCCGAGGCTGAGTTTGTTGAGTTGATCAATGTAAGTAAGAATACCTTGAATTTACAAGACTGTGAGCTTACAGATGGCGCTGCACATGCTATTTTTCCAATAGGAGAATTGGCTCCAAGCGAAATCGCAATTCTTTGTAGCATGAAGGATACTTCCTTGTTCAAACCCTTTGGCAAAGTGATTGGGCTTCCTTCTTTTCCTTCAATAAATAATACCGGAGATCATTTGTTTTTACTTTCGCCCAACGGTGATATTATTCATGATGTTCCTTTTTCTGATAGCTGGTATTCTAATCCAATCAAAAAAGAAGGAGGTTATAGCTTGGAAATGGTCAGCCCTTTCAAAGCATGTGATCGAGCTTCTAACTGGATTGCAAGCATTCACCCTCTGGGCGGCACTCCCGGACAAGTTAACTCAAGGTGGAATCCGGAAAAAGACACTCTCGGGCCAAAATTGATAGATGTAACAGCTATCAGTGAATGGGAAGTGAGACTAAGTTTTGACGAAGCTTTGGACGAGTCATTTTCTACTAATATCAATTTATATCAACTCAGCCCCCTTAGATCCATTGCCACTGCAGATTTGGTTCTTATAGATTTAAATGCTGTAATTCTTCTCCTTAATGAAAAACTTGAAAAAGGAATAAACTACAATCTAACTGTTTCGGAAATTAAAGATTGTTTAGGTAATAGCAGCTACGGACTTCAATGGCAAGATTTAAAATTGCCGAAAATTGCTGAGAAAGGAGAACTCGTTTTTAATGAAGTTCTTTTTAATCCTTTTACGGGAGGGGCTGATTTTATAGAATTATTTAATAAAAGCAATACGGTTATTTCACTTCAAAAATTGTTTTTAAAAAATCCGGAAAAAGAAAATCAGTGGATTGCCATTAAAACAGATCGATCAATATTGCCAAAACGAGAAATGGCTTTTACCTTCAATCCATCAGAAGTCCTTTCAAAATATACAGTATCAGATTCAACGCAAATTATTAAAACCTCAATTCCATCTATAGATGATGCCGGAGGGACTTTGGTTTTGGGTGTGCTCAATGAACTCAATCAAATTGAAGTTTTAGATTCATTTAGTTTCAAGGAACAGTGGCATCACCCATTTATAAAAATTACTGAGGGAGTTTCTCTTGAACGATCAAATCAAGATGGACCAAGTTACGAGCAGTTTAGATGGCACTCCGCTTCTGCTTCTGTAGGGTTTGCCACCCCGGGTACCACCAATAGCAATTGGATTGTCATTGATACAGCTCAACAAAAAACCAAAAACTGGGTAAATATTAATGAGAGAGTCATTAGCCCGGACGGTAATGGTTTTAGAGATTGGATTGCGATTCAGTTTAATTTAGATAGGAGCGATTATTTAGTTTTAATCGATTTGTATGATATGTCGGGGAATAAAGTCAAAGAAATATTTCATCAAATAATTTCCCCACAAGAAAAAGTAGTATGGTATGGAGAAGACAGCTCAGGATCTTTATTGACCTCCGGAAATTACATTCTTCATATTCTGGCTCTTCATCCGGAAGGAGACAAAAAAACGTACAAAGATTATTTGGTAATTGATAATAAATAAGCTGTATTTAAATGCTCAGGCTTTATAGATTTTTCATTCATCCTTTAGTGTTTTGGAGCTTGACTATTATTCTATGTGCTATGAGCTTATCGTTTATTTTGCCCTTGCCACTATTAATTGCAAAGCAATTCAGGGCTTATGCTATCCCTTGGATGTTTGTTTGTTTGGGTCTTGCCATGATTTTTCTAATCATAAGTCAAAAAAAATTAATGTATGTAGCCATTGCTTGTTGCGCTGCAATGGCCTTGTTCTTGCTTAATTCTTTTAACACAAATATTAAACTTGCCAATCATGATAATTTACATTCTATCTCCATAGCATTTATCAATCCAAGTATAAGTAATGGGCATATTCAACAGATTATACAGCAAATTCAATTTACTCAAGCGGACTTAGTTGTAGTTGAAGAATTTACCCCGGAATGGATGGAGCTTGGAGAATGGCTTGCAAGTAATTATTCGTTTTCTATTAAAGAGATGAGAATTGACCCATTGGGAAAGGCTATTTTTTCAAAATTTAACTTTACAGATCAAAATATCTATAAGATTTTACAAAATCCGGTATTGAGTATCGGACTTGTAAGCTCGGCAAATGATAGTTTTAAAATTTTTGCAAGCAACAGTTTGCCTCCGGTTACAATGAACGGTTATCAAAAATTAAAAATTTATTTGGACAGTTTAGCGAATACAATCAATTCATTTTCCGGGCCCAGAATACTCTGTGCAGATCTTAATATAGTTCCTTGGTCAAGTGAACTTTTACAGTTTAAATCCAGCACAGATTTTAATTCCAGTAGAAGAGATAATACTCAAGGATTAATTCAAAACTCACTGTTTGGAATATTCAATACACCAAAAAATGAAATCATGTATTCAAAAAATTTGGAATGTTCTTGGTTTCAAGTAATGGAAGATGGTGATAAAAACCCATTCGGAATATTTGGCCGATATCAGCTCAAATTTTAAAGATCAATTTTATATTTGCAAAATTGGATTCAATCTTTAGCTTTTTGCTGATCAAAGAATTGAATAAATTAGTAAAGCAAATTTCAGACTAACTATCAGTATTTATTAATTATGTCTTTTGTAATCAAGCATTTTTCAGAATTAAACAATCTTGAGTTATATCATTTACTTCAATTGAGATCCGAGGTATTTGTTGTTGAACAAAATTGTGTTTATCAGGATATGGATAACAAAGATTTAGAGGCTTATCATGTGCTTTTATACGACTCAAAGAATCAATTAGTTGCTTGTTCGAGGTTACTATCTCCGGGTGTATCATACATGCAATATTGCTCTATTGGACGTGTTGTATCTCATCAAGCCCATAGAGCAAAAGGATATGGAATTGAGCTAATGAAAGAATCCATCAAGGTGTGTAAAGCCATTTTTCAAAATCAAGATATTAAAATATCGGCTCAATCCTATTTAAAAAAATTTTATACTGAGCTTGGATTTATAGCTGTTGGACAAGAATATTTGGAAGATGGAATTCCGCATATTGCAATGATTTATAAAGTCAGTTGAACCAAATCGCTTTAATTTTTTTTTCATATAATTAGGTTATTGTCAATTGATGGTTGCTTCATTGTGTCTTTTCGAAATCGGTTTTTAAGATGAGGTTTTATTTTCTTGTTTGCGTTGTCTTGCTTTATTCCAACTTTGGTTTTTCAAATGAAGAATCCGATAGAGCTATGAAGTTATTTTCAGAAGCAAAATATCGAGAAAGTGCAGAGGTTTATCAAAAGCTGATTGATCAAGGATTTGGAGGTGAAAGTTTATTGTACAACGCAGCGTTGGCCTATTCTAAATCGGGTCAACTCGCAAAAGCAATTTTATTAAGCTATAGGGCATTATTGTGGAGTCCTAATTGTTTAAAGTGCAAACAAAATTTGGCAATTTACCAAGCTGCTTCCGGTGTTGAGCCTATTAAGACACCCGAATCGACTGTTAGCAAGGTATGGAAAAGTGCTCGAAACAGTGTAAGTGCGTCTTATTGGTTTTTCTTATCGACATTATGCTTTGGTCTTGGGCTATTCTTATTCAAATGGAAAAAAAGAATTGGATTTGGAGGAGTGTTGTTCTTGATTTCATTGTTGAGCTTCTTGCTCGCCTGGAGTAGAGATGATTCAGACTATTCCGGGTCCGGTGCAGTTGTTATGAAAAACAGTAATCTGTATTTATCTCCGGATACGCTGAGTCAAATCAAATCTCCTCTACCTGCCGGAGAGAAATTGCTTCTTTTGGATGAAATAGGAACTTGGAAAAAGGTAAGGCTATCTGATCTGAATCAAGGATGGGTTCAGTCTCAAGAAATAGAGATAATTAAATTATAAAGGAAAAAAGAGAAATGCAGTTGTGCTTTCTAGAGTACTTCTACAACATTTCTATCAAGTCGAGATTTTTTGAACGTTACTACACCATCTGCCAATGCATACAGTGTATAATCTTTACCTATTCCAACATTTTTGCCGGGATGGTATTGAGTTCCTCTCTGTCTTACAATGATGTTTCCGGATTTAGCTGTCTGTCCACCAAACAACTTAACGCCTAGTCTTTTGCTATTACTATCGCGTCCGTTACTAGTACTACCTTCACCTTTCTTATGTGCCATGACAGTTTCTTATTTTATAATATTAAAGAACAATAGAGTCTATTTTAATTTGAGAAAAGGACTGTCTGTGCCCATTCTTTTTCTCATATCCTTTACGACGTTTTTTCTTGTAAACAACTACTTTGTCGCCCTTTACATGATCTAGTAAGGTGGCCTCAATTTTTGCACCAGAAACCGTTGGAGCTCCTACAGTAGTTCCGGCATCACCACTAACCAATAATACTTGATCAAAGCTAAGCTTTGAACCCTTGTCTGAATCCAATCTATGAACATAGACTTTCTGCCCTGCAGAAACTTTAAATTGTTGTCCGGCGATATCTACTATGGCTACCATGATTCCTTAGTTTTTCAAAATGGATTGCAAAGATACTATAAAGTATGTTAGAATTCCAAGAAATAATCTATTTTTTCTTTAATTTACAAGTCCCTTGAGTGAAAAAGGGCTAAAAGTCCTTGTTTTTTAAATTAGAAAACTAAAATATTTAAAAAAAATCAAAAAAAATTAATCCATTGAAAATTAGGGAGTTGCATGTATAAATTATTCTAAAAACCAGTTTTATAAATATAGGATATTCATAATATCATCATTGGAACAGAATTTGATGATAGGAGACCAACCTCATTCCAATTTGAAGGCCGAATCTTTTTGTATTTTTGACGTCGTAAAATTGTTTTTCCAACAATTCTGTAGTATGAAGATTTTTTGGGGCTTATTTTTTTTAAGCCTTTTTTCCATAAACAGTAACTTAGCTCAGTCATGCGAACAATGGCGGGAGAAGGATTCTTTGGTTTTAGTTGAATTCTACTCTAAGAATTGTAATGATGCACTTAAATCTCAATTGAACTGGGATTTTACACAACCTTTAGATAAAATTGCGCCAACAGTTTTTAAACTTGATGGACAAGGATGTAGGGTGAGCAGCTTTGTATTGGATGGGTATGTTTTGAATAGTAGCTTTCCCACGGTCTTATGTAAACTAAGCGGATTGACCCAACTCGAGCTAAAAGGGAATGATATCTATGGCGAATTGCCTTATGAATTGTATCAGCTTACGAATTTAGAAACTCTAGTTCTGTTTAATAATCAACTCAAAGGTGAAATTTCAAGTGAACTTAGCAAGCTCCAAAAATTATCTGTATTAAATTTAGGATTAAATCAATTTTCATCTTCATTTCCTAAAGCAATTTGTCAACTTCCTAGACTTAAGGAATTGGGCTTGGTAAAAAATAGATTTTATGGTGTGCTTCCTACAGACATTGGAAATTTAATTAATCTTGAGATTTTTAGAATAGGAAATAACCAATTTTCCGGAAACCTTCCTTCAAGTATCACTAATCTTACCAAGCTTGAAGTTTTTTCTATTCCGATCAATCAGTTTATAGGGGCAATACCTGTGGAACTTGCCAACATTATGAATGGAAAAAGAGAATTTTTTATACAGAATAATTTTTTTGAATCAATTCCGGCATTTGAAAATATTTATGAGGTTCATCTTGAAGATAACTTTTTTACAATAGAAGATTTATTGCCTACTTATTCCAATAAATCTAGTTTTGGACTGCTTTATTTTAACACTCAAAAACCTATTGTTTATAATCATATAGTAGAGCTGGCTCAAGGAGAAGAGAGAGAATTTAATTTGGCCTTTGATCAGAATATTCCAACCAATCAATATTCTTGGTTTATTGAAAATGAAGGATCGCCTTTAAGCCATGATAAAGACTTTCTCATAAAATATAATAATAAAGTTCACAAAGGGAATTTGCATGTAAAAATTACCAATCCTGTAATGTCCGGCTTGGAAATTTTGGTCAAACATTCCGTTTTAAGTTGCAAACCCAATGTGGCTGTGCTTGATACTTCTATCTGTGAAGGAACCTATATTAAAATACATGACAAGGTATTTGATGAGCGAAATACCAGAGATGTGTTTTATTTTCCATCTAATGATGATTCGAAGTGTGACTCTATTTTAATTGTCAATTTAGGATTCTTAGCCATCACAAGAGATAGTTTCAAAGCTCAAATTTGCAAGGGAAGTTTTTACAATTGGAACGGACAGCTTTATTATAATGCAGGTGTTTACAAACAGGTGTTCCGAAACAGTCAAGGCTGTGACTCCATAGTCAACTTAGAATTAAGCTATATCAATGAGCTAAAGGATGGTGCTCAAATAGATTATTCTCTAGGAAAATATTCTATAAGTCTTTACCCTTCAGGAGGATTTCAATACAGTTACTTGTGGAGTACAGGTAGCACTTCTTCAAGTGTAAGTAATTTGACTCCGGGAATTTACAAAGTAAAAATTACAGACCTAAGATCCTCATGCAGTAATGAATTTGTTTATGATTTAAGGTCAATTACAGGTACAGAAGATGTACAAAATAAGCTGAGTTTAGCTTGGCCAAATCCGATTGCTGTGGGACACACATTGAATTTATCTTCCAAATTATTGGAGCTAAATCCAACCCATTGGAGTATTTCAAACCTACAAGGGAAAATATTAACTGCTCAAAATTTCACCGAGAAAAATGGAATTCAAATTCCTCAAGAGCTTGATAATGGATTGTATTTTATTAATTTTTGGTCTTACAAAAAACGCCTAATCGCTATTCCTATTTCTATTTTTCAATAACATTTTTTGTGTTTTATTCTTTGAACCTAATGACATTTAAAATAGTCAAAAGGTTCCAAGCAATCACTACACTTGTATAAGGATTTGCAAGCAGTGGAGCCAAATTCTGCCACTAAAACAGTATTTAGTGACTCACATCTTGGGCAGGCTACCTGTTCTTTTTGAAAAAGGATATTTTGAATTCTTGCCTGATTTTGAGGAGCAGCTATTCCATACTCTTTGAGCTTAATTTTGCCTGATTCAGAGATCCAATCTGTTGTCCACGCAGGGCTCAAAACTGTTTTGATGATGACGGTTTTTTGGGTCATCTGTTCAAGATGGGCTTTTATTGTTGCTTCGATCAAACTCATTGCCGGACAACCGGTATAGGTGGGAGTAATATCAATTTCTAATTGATTTTCTAAGAGATCAACTCGTCTCACTATTCCCAAATCCAGAATTGAAAGGACCGGGATCTCAGGATCACAAACTTCTTCAAGCAATGAAAAAATATATTCCTTAGTATTTTTTTGCTCTATTACCATTCTAATCCCGGATAGGCACGTTGTAGGAATTGCATGTCTGATAAAATATAACCCAAAAGTTCTGAGTGCAATCCTTTTTTGCCTCCTTGATGCATATAAACTTGGGTTGGTAATTCAAGGCCGGCTTGTTTAAAAGCTGTATTTATTAGAGCATCCATTTTCCTTTTTATTTCATCATAATCAGGAAAAATATTTTGATCTATCAATTCTTTTTCACAAGAAACCGCTTGTGTCAATTCTCCGGTAAAAGGAACCAAGTCCGTTATTGCGGTTTTAATTTTTTGATGACTTTCTTCTGTTCCATCTCCCAATCTGATGACCCATTCCGTGCTCCATTTCAAGTGATAGGCCGTTTCTTTTATGGTTTTGGAGGCTATTTCTTTTAAAGTCTGATCTTGCGAATTTTGCAAAGCATCATAGAAAGGAAATTGGAATGCTTCCAAAAAAAACTGTCTTATTACCGTATGCCCAAAATGACCATTTTCTTGTTCCACAAGTAAAAGATTCTTGTATTCACCAACATCTCTGAGGAAAGCGAGATCATCTTCAGATTTTCCTTCGCCTTGGAGTTGAGCGGCATATTGATACAGCAACCTGGATCTTCCGATGTAATCCAATGCGATATTTGTCATTGCCATATCTTGTTCAAGCACCGGACCATGACCGCACCATTCACCCAGTCGTTGAGCTAAAATCAAACTGGAATCAGCCAGAATTAATATACTATCTATTAATGATTGTTTTGAAGCCATTACATGTGTTTTACTTCGTCAGGAAGGTCATAAAACGTTGGATGACGATAAATTTTATCCTCAGCCGGTTTAAAAAAAGGATCGGCGTCTTTAGGGTCGGATGCGGTAATATGTTTAGATTCTACCACCCAAATGCTCACCCCTTCCAGTCTTCTGGTATAAACATCCCTTGCGTTTTCTATTGCCATCTGTGCATCCGCAGCATGAAGGCTGCCAACATGCTTATGATCTAATCCGTTTTTTGCTCTAATAAAGATTTCAAATAATGGCCACATAATTAATTTATATACTTTTTAGTTTGATTTGAGTTTAGAATCGGTTCTTTGAGCTTGTTTTTTGGCAAATGCTTCGGCCGCTTCTCTCACCCATTTTCCTTCATTATGAGCATTAACTCGATCTGCCAGTCGTTTTTTGTTGCAGGGCCCATTTCCATTGACCACATTCCAAAACTCGTCCCAAGGGATTTCTCCAAAGTCATAGGACCTGCGTTCTTCATTCCATTTCAGTTGGTCATCAGGAACTTTTAGCCCTATGAGTTCTGCTTGTGGGACTGTCATATCAACAAATCTTTGACGAAGCTCATCGTTAGAAAATCTTTTTATTTTCCATTTCATAGATTGGGCTGAGTGTTTGGAATCCTGATCACTGGGACCAAACATCATCAAGCTTGGCCACCACCATCTGTTCAAGGCATCTTGTGCCATTGCTTTTTGTTCCTTACTGCCTTTACTAAGAGTAAGCATGATCTCATATCCCTGCCGTTGATGAAAAGATTCTTCTTTGCATACGCGAATCATAGCTCTTGAATATGGACCAAAGCTGGCTCTACAAAGAGGAATTTGATTCATTATTGCTGCTCCGTCGACCAACCATCCAATGGCTCCAATATCTGCCCAATTTAAGGTAGGATAATTGAATATACTAGAATATTTGGCTTTCCCGCTGTGAAGCTCATCTATCAATTGGTCCCTGCTCACCCCTAGAGTTTCGCAGGCACTGTATAAATAGAGACCGTGTCCGGCTTCATCTTGAATTTTAGCGAGTAAAACGGCTTTGCGTTTTAGACTTGGAGCTCTTGTAACCCAATTGCCTTCCGGCAACATTCCTACAACCTCAGAATGGGCGTGTTGTGATATTTGCCTTATAAGGGTTTTTCTATATTCTTCCGGCATCCAATCTTTGGGTTCGATTTTATCTTCAGCGTCTATTCTTGCCTGAAATCTTGATTCCAGATCCGGAAGCTGAAAAGCAGTCAGCAAAGTTTCCATTGTTGATTTTTTTTCAAGTGTAAAGTTACTACAAAAGAGACAATGTAGATGAATTTTCCGTTCTGAACGCTATTAGAAAAATTATTAAATAAAAAGGTGAATAAAAACTTTTTTCTAATGTTACTCAAATCAATTGTAAAGCATATAAATAAAAGTTTTTTGATTCGAAAGAGTGATTCGCTGATATGAAAAAATTTGAATTATTCAAATTATATTTGCTAGTTCAAAAAAAGAAATTATGGCATCGTTGCTTTGGGGAATTGATATGGGAGGTACAAAAATTGAGGGAGTTGTTTTTGCAAGGGATCCGCAATTTAAGATTATTGAACGACTGCGCGTACCCACAGAGCAAGAAAAAGGATATCAACATGTTCTTGGTCAATTTAAAAAATTAATTGATGAGTTAAAACAAAGAACAGGAGTAACACCTGTTCAAGTTGGTGTAGGGACTCCCGGGATAATTGATGGCGATAGTCAACTGATAAAAAACAGCAACACACAATGTATTGTCGGCAAGCCAATGAATAGAGACTTGGAAGAGTTGCTTGGTCTTCGGGTAAAAATGGCCAATGATGCAAACTGTTTTGCTGTTGCCGAAACTCATTTTGGATCTGTTCCGGATTTTGTTAAAAACCCAGAAGTTGTTTTTGGTGTCATTATGGGTACCGGCGTAGGTAGTGGAATCGTGATCAATGGGAAAGTGATCAATGGCAAACATGGAATTGCAGGAGAGTGGGGACACAATATTTTAGATTCCAATGGCCCAACCTGCTATTGCGGCAAAAAAGGTTGTGTCGAAACTTTTCTTTCAGGTCCTGCATGTCAAAGACATTATGAAGAATTGACGGGGGAAAAACAAACAATGAAAATCATCTATGAACGATATGAAAATGGAGATGCAAATGCACAAAGGGTTATTGATCGATTGATTCATTATTTTGGAAAAGCCGTTGCTGTGGTTATTAATATTATTGATCCCGATATTATTGTTTTTGGCGGTGGTCTAGGAAACCTTGATGTAATCTATACAAGGGGTAGAGAAGAGGTTAAAAAATATATGTTCAATAATCAATTGAATACTTTTTTTGTGAAACCAAAACTTGGTGATAGCGCAGGGGTTATAGGTGCTGCTTTGTTATAAACTCCGGTTTTTCAAAATAATCATTTTTTTTGATTATAAAAATGAAATTTAAATTTGCTCATTCAATTAAGATAAAATAGCTGCCAAAAAAAAGAAAAATGAACCCAATTTCATCTAATTTTAGCTAACACAGATTGATTAATTTGATAAAGAATAGAGTTGATCCTTTTGGGTTTATTTTATATGATATATTGTCCTTTTATGAATACTCTACTTAACCTCTATCGTGCATAAATATTCCGATTTTAGATTAAAATCCGACAGGCTGAATTTCTCATTCTTGGGTTTGTGTAGTAATTTATTATTATTTTTGCGCGCTAAAAATTCTTAACATTGTCCACAGCAAGATCTGTAGCTTTTCATACTTTAGGTTGTAAACTCAATTTTTCTGAGACTTCTTCTATTTCGAAGTTGTTCAGAGAAGCCGGCTACATTGAGCATGATTATAAAGAGGCTGCAGACTTTTACATTATAAATACCTGTTCTGTTACTGATGAGGCAGACAAGAAATGCAGATATGCGGTGAGAAGTTCTTTGCGCAAAAATCCCAATGCCAAAGTTATTATTATAGGTTGTTATGCCCAGCTCAAGCCCAAGGAAATATCAGAGATTCCGGGAGTGAGTATGGTGCTGGGAGCCGCAGAAAAGTTTACTATATTGGATCAATTATCATCTCTTGATCCCACGAGTCCTCATGCCGTTGTCAAAGCTGGAGAGATCAAAGAGGTTTCAAAATTTATCCCTTCCTATAGCATTGAAGATAGAACCAGAACATTTTTAAAAGTTCAGGATGGATGTGATTATAAGTGTAGTTTCTGCACTATTCCGCTTGCTCGTGGAAAAAGCAGGAGCGGTACAATTCAAGAGGTCTTGATATTGGCGGAAGAAATTGGAAAAAAAGGAGTGCGTGAAATCGTTTTGACCGGAGTTAACTTAGGCGATTTTGGAAATGGAACGGAAGTTATTGAGGGAAGCAAACCAAAAAAGGAAGCTCTATTTGTTGATCTGATAAAAGCATTGGATAAACAAGCTGCTGTGCCCAGATATCGCATTTCTTCTATTGAACCCAATTTATGTACAGACGAAATCATTGAGTTTGTTGCCGGTAGCAATTGCTTTGTTCCCCATTTTCACATTCCGCTTCAGTCAGGAGATAATGATTTGCTTGCATCAATGAAACGTCGATATAAAAGAGAACTCTATCAGTCACGTGTTGAAAAAATTAAGTCTTGCATGCCTCATGCCTGCATAGGAGTAGATATTATAGTAGGCTATCCCGGAGAAACAGAAACTCATTTTTTGAACACTTATCATTTTCTCAAAGATTTGGATGTAAGTTACTTCCATGTGTTTACATACAGCGAACGAAATAATACACTGGCGGCAGAAATGCTCAATCCTGTTACGCCCTCTTTAAGAAATGAGCGCAATGAAAAATTGCGAATTCTATCCGAAAAAAAGAGAAGATCTTTTTACCAATCCCAGTGTGATTCTACTCAAGAAGTGCTTTGGGAAAATGAGCTAAAAGATGGAAAGCAAAGCGGATTTACAAAAAATTATATCAAGGTGTACAGACCAACAGAGCTATTGGAGCAAAGCAATAAGCTGGAGACTGTTCGGTTACCAAATGAATTAAATAAAGAAGGTTTTTTTACTGTGTAAACCGACAGTTGCAAAACCTAGACCTGATAGGAGCACATGAAATGTGCGGATAGCAGGACTCAGGCTCCAAGCATAGTCTTCAGTCGCTTCTCTAAATTATTGAACTATAAACTTAAGTACAGAAGTTTTTTCTTGATCTGAAATGATCAATTGATAAAATGATTTTGTCCAATTGGACGAACTGATAAATGTACCTTCTGTATAGTTTGAATCTTGATAAATCAATTTCCCTTGTAGATCAAATATGGATACAGAGATATTACGCTGCAGAGAATGAGTAGATCGGATTGCGAAACCATTGGATACCGGTTGTGGTAAAATGACAAATTCGTTGGCATTTGCATTGCTCAAAATTTGATCTGAATTCCAATTAATTTCAATGGATTGTGCATCCAATTGCTCATCATATACTTCAGGTTCGACAGAATTGTCAAGCTTTATTAATTGAGACAACAAAGCATTTTCTGTAGTTTGTGCTTCGATTGTAAAATTTAGATTTTTTATTTCTTGAGCACTCATTGTAACTCCGGTACTATAGCTAAATGTAATAGTCCCGTGGTCTTCATTATAAAACACATAGCTCTGCAAATGATCAGGAACTTTTACTTGAATCTGATCCAATGATGGATCCAATTTAAGTTTAAACTGAAGACCTTCGATGCTTTGAGAACTGTTGATCTGAACAGGAACAGTAATTTTCTTATTTGCAAGAACCGCTTGATTCTTTATGCTGATATACGACGTAGTAGAGCGTGAAGTGCTTTTTGTATAACCAATATCTCTGTAACTATAATCTAAATCTCCCAATTTTAGCCCAAATAAATCTGCGTTTTGTCTAGGAAAGCTATTGATTTGCATTCCTTTGAAGGTAATAGAATTTAACGAGTTGTAGGGCGTTATCACTTCCATCCAGTCCTTCCTAATAAAATACCAAGGCGGTACATTACTAAAAGTTGCTTTGATTCCAAGAATAAGTTTTCGAATTTCTACAATATCAGAAGCTGTAACATTATAATTATTATTCACGTCTGCAGCGAAATATTGTAAAGTATCAGCAAATTCTTTCTGTCCAAGTAAATGTTTTTGAATAATGATGATATCCTTAGTGGTTATCCCGTTGATTACATCAGATTTTTTTACAAAAGAATAATTATAAAATCCGGGAGTCTTGTTCTTTAATGTAAATCCATATTGCAAACCACCATTGTAGCTGATGCAAAACAAATTGATATTACTTAAGTCGCCGAACTTCACAGAATCAGGATAAACTCTATAGCCATTGAGAGTTGTAATCCTGCCGCCAATATCCGCACGCTCTGACATTGCTTTTACATCATAACTAAATAACGTTGTGCATTGGTTGGCATCTGTGACAGTAACCAAATACAAAGCTGCAGGAAGGTTTGAAATGCTTGAACCCAAAGCTCCATTGGACCATTTGTATTGGTATGGAGGAAATCCGGATTTTGCACTGATAGAGATATATCCTTCATCTGCACATACTGCGTCTGTAAAAGTATTGTTGTGACTGAAAGAGTTGGAATAGTTGGGAACCGTAATAAAAGTACTTGCCGTTTTTGTCGATCCGTTACATTTATCAACAAAAGTCCATCTCCTTAACATTCTTACCGGGTTAATGCAATTTCCAGCAGAAATTATAGAGTCTTTATATGAAATGGTTACTGAAGCAAATTCTCGAGCGAGGCGCAATAAGTTTAAAGTAAAACTGCCGCCGGAGGTAGGAAACTGCATAAAAGTATCTGCAGTCACAGTGATTTGATTTGCAGAAATATGGTTTATTTGAATGTATTGATTGCAACGCACCTGTTCTCCGGAAGTATTGGTAACAGTAAACACTCTGGTCAACAGATCATATTTTCTAGAGCAAGTTCCTTTGTCATAAATTTCAAAATATCCAATCGTGACAGCTCCTCCTGTATTTTGCTTAACTCTTGGACTTCCCAATGTAGAAGTGTCTGTCTTCATGCCCTCTGTAACTGTAATATTTACCGGACAATCTACAGTAAGGGTTTGTGGCGAACCATAAACCACATTGGTTTGCAAATACAAAACAGAGAGGAGAATCAAAGCGATCTTAAAAACAGCAGCTGGAACCAACTGATTGAGGCTTAAAAATGCACTTTCTTTTGTACTTAATACAAATGCATTTATCGTTGTTTTGGGCGCTAAGAATTGCATAAAATTCGTCTTTTCGGTTATAAATATACAGTTAAAATACGCAGGTTTGCAATATATGTTGCTTCTTTTGGGCAAAAATCATTAATATCCTTGTTTTCCCTTATATATACTAACGATTTTTTGAAGATTTTAAACAAAATAATAAAACTAATATAAAAAATAAAAATGTATTTCTCAGCCTCTTTGAGCTTGATTTTGGGTTCAAAACCGCTCTTGAAGACTAAAACCTCAAATGCTTTACCGTAGTAGAATTATTCATTAATTGCTTAAGCGAATCTATGCCTATTTTTAGATGAGCTTCGGCATAATCCTGCGTAACCACTTTGTCGCTTTCTTCTGTTTTTACACCTTCCGGTATCATGGGCATATCGGACACCAACAGGAGTGCGCCTGCCGGAATTCTATTCTTGAATGCCGCTATAAAAATAGTAGCTGTTTCCATATCAATTGCCATTACGCGAAGTCGCTTGAGGTATTTTTTAAAATCCAAACGATGCTCCCATACTCTTTTGTTTGTAGTGTAAACGGTGCCCGTCCAATAGTCTTTTTCATACTCTCTGATGGTTGTAGAAATTGCTTTTTGGAGTGCGAAAGCCGGCAAGGCCGGAACCTCGGGAGGTAAATAATCATTGGATGTTCCTTCACCTCTTACGGCCGCTATGGGAAGAATCAAATCTCCAACCTTATTTTTATCCGATTTCAATCCTCCACACTTACCCAAAAACACAACAGCCTTAGGTTGAATCGCAGTCAAAAGATCTATGATGGTTCCGGCATTTGGGCTGCCCATACCAAAGTTAATGATCGTTATGTTTTGATGAGTAGCATTGATCATACTTCTATGTCTCCCCTTTACTTCTACATTATTCCACTTTGCAAACTGCTCTACATAATGGCTGAAATTAACTAAAATAATGTATTGTCCAAAATCTTCAAGTGCTGTTCCGGTATATCTTGGTAGCCAATTTTGAACGATGTCTTGTTTTGTTTTCATAAAAAAATAATTGTTGAAAAAACCAATTAAAACAAAAAGGAGATCCACACAGTCGTCAAATTGTTTAGTACAAATACCATTCAATGAAAATATTGTTTGATATTGTGTTTTCTTGATTCATAACTTTAAAAAAGCTACGCAAACAAGAGCTTTTATCCAAACAGATAAATAAAAAGCAGAAGCAAATGTAAAAACTTTGTCGAAATTGACAGAATAATTTTATTATTGCGGAACAATGGCTGGGTATAAAATGCTTTTCAGGAAAAGTCTTGGCCATATCGGTCAATATTTTTCAATGTCAAAATTGATTGACAAAAGTCATCAAAATGCGATTTGTTTATTATACCATACTATTAAAACTGAAAACTCCTTCCACACAAATCATTTGTTTCATACAAAGACAATAGATGAATTGGAATGGGAATTGGATGCTGTTGCAGGATATTTTGAATTTGTCACCGTTGAGGAGTTTCTCAAAGTAAAACAAGATCCTAGTAATAATCGTCGAGTTTGTTTGTTAAGTTTTGATGATGGTTTGTTAGAATGTAAAACGCTTATTGCCCCATTACTTTTAAAAAAACAGATCCCGGCAATTTTTTTCTTCAATCCGGAATTTGCAAAAGGAGAAAAAATTTTTTTTAGACACTTGGTAAGCTATACAATAGCTCAGATTAATCAAAAAAATAATTTGACTGATCAAAAGAAAAAAGAGTTGTTTGCAAAGTTAAATTTATTTAAGTGGTCTCAAGAAAATGAACTAAAAGAATTTATTTTCCAATTGGATAATCAAATTTTTGCTGAGTTTAGCAAGCTAAAACTCTTTTGTTCTGTTGAGGAATTATTATGGCTCCGATCTCAGGGATTTGCGCTTGGGTTACACACTGCCAATCATCCTTTATTGACAGACTTGACATTGGAAGAACAGATCGAACAGGTGAGAAACGGTATTGAATTGCTGCAGGATGAACGCATAAAATGTTTTGCCTTTCCATTTACTGACTATGGCATTGGTAAAGATTTAATGGCCGTATTGAAAACCCTTTTTGACTGTAGTTTTGGATGTGCGGGACTGCAAACATCATCATATAAAAATCATTTTCAAAGAATACCTATGGATGACGGGTCTCTAGGTTCCATTGAAAAACTAAAAGAAGAATATCTTTACTATTCATTGAAAAAATCAATAGGTAAATGACGAATTACTCTTTAAAATCTTATACCCAAGAGCAACTTGGAAATTGGATAAACAGTTCGCATTTTAAACAATTAAAAAATTTGCCCATTTCTTCTCATCGTGCTATCTCACAAATTCATAATCCAAGAGTCAACCCAAATGATATTTTACTGGCTGCCTTATTTGATAGGGAAGAGGTTATTGCCTATCTTGGGATGATCCCCGATGATTATTATGGTAAGGGTGAACCAATTCATTTTGCATGGTTGAGTTGCCTTTGGGTGGCCTCTACGCATCAGGGTAGGGGATTAAGCAAACAGTTGATAAACTATGCCAATGACCAATATCAAGGAAGAATCTTGTTAACAGAATTTACTGAGACAGCAAAAAAAATCTACAACAAATTGTCATTTTTGGAAACCGAGACTACGATTATGGGAATGAGATATTTTGTAAAGCTCAATAGTCGTGAACTCATTCCTAGAAAATTTCCAAAATTGAAATTTGCAAGCCCTTTACTTAAAGCCTGTGATAGTATAGGCAATCAATTAATATCTCTATTAAGTTTTGATAAGAACCATCTTGATGAGATCAAGGATTGTGATTTCCATGATCCATTGATCATGGAGTTTATTACACAGCAATCCAAATTGTTTTCATTTCGTAGGGGAGTCCCCGAAGTTCGATGGACAAAGAGTTTTCCTTGGATTTTGACAGATAACGAACAAGCTAAAATGGAGTGTGAAAAATACTATTTCAGTGGCTGTGCTGATCAGTTTGAAAATGTAATAGTGAGCTCTTATTTTGATTCTAAGCCAACATGCGTGATGTTTTTAATAATTAGGGATGGGCACTTGAGAGTTCCTTATTTTTTTGGTAAAATAATATCCGTAGAATGGGGATTATGGTTTAAAAAAATAATAAAGCAATATCGAGTTCACACTGTAACTTTATATCAAAAGGAGCTTCAACAATTGTTCAACAAAGAAATTCGGTTTCTATATCGCAAAAAACAATTTCGTGAATACAAAATAGGAAAAGCATTGAACATTCTTATTGAAGATTGCCTTCAATTTCAGGACGGAGACGGTGACTGTGCTTTCACCTAATGCTCTGTTTGAACAAAAGAACACACGAAAGAATATGTGTTGGACAATTCCTTTGTAAAAATGAAAATTCAATTTTACGTTGTAGAAGTATTTTTTTCCATTGTAGGAAAAAACAAACATAAGAAAGAACTTATCAATAAAAGCGCTGCTGCAAATACGATGGCCGTTGCACTGTTATTGTGTAAATAGTTTCTCATAATAAATCCAAAACTGGTGGTTTGAATAAACATTGGGATTACAATCATGGCATTAATAATACCCATATATATGCCATATCGTTTTGCAGGAATGTCTTTTACAACCAATAAAAAAGGAATAGCCATAATGGATGCCCAGGCTATCCCAAATCCGGAAATGGCCAAAAACAACCAATACTTGTTTGTTATTTGACTAAATGCGAACAGGCCCACGGCGGCACAAAAAAGTGCAGTTGCATGAATAAATTTTGGGTGAATTATTTTTGCAAAATAAATAAGCACAAGGGCAACTATAAAGGTCACAATATTATACCAACCATTTACCAAACCTGTCCATGAAACCGCCTTCTCGTATTTTAATCTATTGGCAACATAGGACTGTGCGAGTTGATTTTTTTCATTCTCTATTTTATCTTTTAATGGTGTGGATGATTCTGAAAAAGACATGAACAAGCTGTCTGCATCCATTGATTTTGTTTCCGGAATTTGTGCAACGACAGTCTCCAATTCTGCATAAGCCATTGCTTCTTTTGACTGTTCTCCACTCATTGATTTCCACTCAAAACAGTTCATAGCGATCGCTTTGCTGCTGTTTTGCCAGTAACAAAACAGGGCATACCATTGAAACAAATAAATGATACTGAGATACTTCATAGACCTTGGCATTTCTTTAAAGGCCAAATAAAAGTCGTGGACTAATGTTGAAAGTTTAAACTCGTTATTGGATGTTTCGTAAGGAAGCTCTTTGATCTCTTTGGTTTTGTATAAACTCCATAAAATGCTGGCAATACTGCAAATGGAGCCTAAGAAAAAGGAAGCAAATACCCAATTGGGAATATGTCCTGTTTTGCTAAGAAAAACAAGTGGAAAAATAAACAAGCTTAAATTGGCAATAGTTTGCCCAAATCCTGTGAAAAAACTTTGAATTAAAAAGCCTGTTGACTGCTTATCTTCGTCCAGAGTATCTGCAACATAAGCGCGGTACGGCTCCATGGCCATATTGTTTCCTATATCAAGAATCCAAAGCATTCCGGTCGCAAACCATAAACTTGAACTAAATGGAAAGAAAAATAAAGCAATGCTACATAATATAGCTCCCAGCAGAAAAAATGGTTTTCTTCTTCCCCATTTAGGATGAAAAGTTCTATCACTGATTGCTCCTACAATGGGCTGAACTATTAAACCTGTAATTGGTCCTGCAAGATTTAAAATCGGGATTTGATCCGGAGACGCCCCTAAAAAATCATATATGGGGTTTACAGCACTTTGTTGTAATCCAAAACTGTATTGAATCCCAAAGAAACCAACGTTGAGATGAATTATTTGCCAAAAACTGAGTTGAACCTTATTTGACATTGATATGATGTTTTGTCAATTGATAATGATGATCGATGATATAATCAGCAAATTGGATGTGCTGTTTAATGATTTGATGTTCTATCTCAAGTACAGTTTCAATAAATTCTGAGTGTTTTTCCCGATTTCTTTCGATTCTGTTTTTTAGAGTCTTGTGATAATCTCTGTCAATAAAAATTTTGAAATTCGCTCCTTGTAACAGCATAGAATATGTCCCTTCCACTATAAGTACGTTATGGTGTTCAAACTCTAATAGTTGATTCGACACTGTATTCGTAGCATAATCCATTAATGGCCCTACTGCACTTTTTTCATTCCTTTTAAACAGGTCGATGTGATTTTGTAAAGAGGAGATATTCACCTCTTGCGGACCAATGTGATTGATATCTTTTTCTCTTAATTGATGATTTTCTGCAGGAGGATAGAAAAAATAATCATCTTGATGCAGAATAATAGTGTTGATGTTTTGCTTTTGAAGTTCTTCTTGAAGACAAACCGCTGTAACGCTTTTGCCGCTGCCACTTTCGCCGCCAATGCATATTACCGCTTTAGCTTGTTTTTGAATATATTCTTTTAGTCGAAGCTCATCGATTATTTTTCTCGAGGTTTCATAATAAACAGGTTTAATAATTATTTTATCTCCTATCATAATCTTAGAATAGCTTGAATATTTTGAGGAGAAGATGGTTTGCAGATTTGCATCATTAAATATGCAGATGCAGAGAAATTTAGACGATCCACTCCACCATTTTGTTGAGTGATCGGATTGATATACTCATAAAATAATCCTTGAGTTTCCGTTTTTTCTAAAAACCTACTATACTCTTCAAAGATTTTATTGTATAAATTAGTATTGCCAAGCTTGCTAAGTCCTAGGCTTAACCAGGCTAAAAAGATAGGCCATGAACCTCCATTTTGAAAAGAATTCGGTTCGTTTTTAAAACGATACAGCTGTAAATGTTGAAGTTCCTGCCATGCAGTAGAAGTCGGAACTATTACAGGATAAAAAACGGGCAATAAATAAGTATTATATTCTAGTGCCATTGATTCCAAATATGCTATAAGTCGATTGTTCTTTTTGTCATCAATCCCCAAAAGCAATGCCAATGCATTTCCTGACATATCCCAAAAAGAAAAGTACTTGTTAGCTTGAAAGCAAGGAGGAAAATAATCCAGCTCTTGCATGGCTCTTAAGGCCATAACGTTCATTGTATGGGAATCAGAAGGTTCTGAAAAATGATCAATAATAGCTTGTTTGATCTGTTTAGATTTGATCACCCATTGCTCATTGTCATACAGTTCGGCAATAAGCTTTATTGCCCAATAGTACAGGCAATTATCATAAAGAGTATGTCCTTGCAAAAAATATTCATCTGCCCAATTTCCAGCCAATGGCGTGTATATAAGATGCTTTTGGTTATACTCTATCGTCTCAAGCATGAAGACTGCTTTTTCTACAGCAGGCAATAGTTCTGTTTTTAGAGACTCATCCTTATGGTTGAGCAATAAAAGCGCAGCAGAAACAATCCACCAAGTTGTTGCATCTACTTTGCCCGAAAGAGTGCCATAACTTAGCTTATAACTGCCATCAGAATTTATTGAAATATTACTTGGTATATGTCCGGTTTTAGATTGACAGAGAGAGAGTGATCTTATTCCGGATTTTAAACCTTCAAGAATTTGTTTGTCATTAATTAAAATACCGGTGATTCCGGCCATGGCCTGATCTCTGCTCCACACTCTTTGATAGTTGTCAACAGCTGATGTTCCTGCCATAATCCCATAGTCCGTTATGGAATTTATAATTTGTTCTACAGCCGGGGCAAAGAATTTCAAAATGATCCAATTTAGTTTAATACTGTAAAATTAAGCTAGTATTTGAAATTCTCATTTTGTTTTAGATATACATATGAGATGGCCCGAAGGACTCATCTCATATGCATAATCAACATTTAACCCATTAAAACTGATATGAAAAACTTATTGACGTACTTCTGCCCGGCAATGGTCTTCCTCTTAAAATATTTGTTGCATTTTCTTTTATTTCACCTTCTTCTGCTTCTGTCACTGCCAATGCATTTAATAAATTATTAGATTGTAAATTAATATTAAAACTCTTGCCAAGTTTATAAGAGATATACGGATTTACCAAAAGGTAGCCCGGCATAATCAATTTGTTGTTGTCTTGAGCGTAGGACTTTGTAGCTCCAATCAATCCAATGCCTATAGCCAATTTTCCTTTGTTATAAGATGGTGTAAGATTGTACATGAAAGCCGGAGTTCTTCTTGGAGTATTGTCCACCACCGTTGCATCTTTCGATTCTACGATTTTAGCATTTGTATATGTTACTCCTAATCCAATATTGAATGCATTTGCAAAATTTGAATTTGCTTCAAGCTCCAAACCTGCAGCTCTGTATTTGTTGTCAAACTTCTTTTGAGTCGTTGCCTCATAATTGCTCTCCTTGGTATTGGCCCAAAATGCTGTTGCATTAAGAATCCAAGATTTGGCTTTTTGCTTATATCCTAATTCTACTTGATTGACATAATTCACTTTTTGAGCATCCAACGATTTATCATCCGAATTGGTATAGTTGTAACCGCTAAACAAAACTCTATCTGCACTAGCAGATCCGCCGCTGCTGTATCTTAAAAACACTGCATTGTTCTGAGTAAGCATATAATTTGCACCAGCAGAATAAGAAAGATAATCGTAGTTGTAATTTACAGGTGTTGGATTATTTCCTGCCGTTGCTACTGCATTTTCATTAGCATCTATTTTGCCATTTCCGTTCATATCTACAGAAGCAACATCTCCACTTCCTCCTTTGAAACTTCCATATACATGTCCTAAGTCATAACGAACTCCAAGATCTACATTGAGTTTATCGTTAAGATTTAATTCCACATTTCCGTGAGGAGCAACAATATCATAATGAGTATTGAAGTTTCTGTTACAGCAATTTCCCCAAGCCGGAACTCCATAAGCCAGCAAACCATTTGGGCTTAAACTGTTGCCCAATGAATCTTTTACATCAATCATTCTAGCATTGTCATCGCTTACTTCCATCAAGTAAGTATTCCAATGCCAATCCATATTAATGTTTTGGATGCTTTTGTAAAGACCCACATTGAATTTTACTTTTTCAAAAGATTTTGAAAGGGTCACATCATTAATAAAGTTGTTGAAATTATTCAAACTTGTATTAAATAAATGCATACGCATATAAACTCCATTGGCATCTACAGCCTGTGTTGTTCCTGCATAAACTGCTTGTTTGCCTACACTTGACAAGATATCCGTTGCAGATCCTACATTGGCCGGAAACGGAGCTAAAAATTGTCCTGAATTGGCTGAGTATCTTGTTTTATTTCTAAGGTTCCATTGATTTCCTAAATTAACAGAAACTTCGGCTCCTACTGTCTTGCTTACTGCATGCATTCCATCGCTTATATCGCTGGATAAAGCATTACCGTCGCCACCCATAGTAAGATCATGCAATAGTCTTGGAGTTTGCAAAGAACCGCGTAAAGCATCATAAGAACTCAATGACTTCCATGTAGGAGAAGCATTTGTGCCGCTTACTTCGATAGGCATTGGCATATACGCTGCGGATCTATCATTTAAGAATTTTCCATATACTTTTACAAATCCACCATCGAATCTTTTCATAATGTTAAGCTTTGCCTGGCCTCCATTATTGCTGGTGAAGCCTGTTTTTCTCGGTCCGTCTCCTGCGCGATAAAATCCGCCAAAATGAACAGACAATCCATTGCCCAATGGCAATCCATATTCTAAGTCGGTTCTGTAATTATTAAAATCAAGTCCTATGGTTTTGGAGATGGATCCCCCTTGATTTTCTCCGGTCTTGCTGATGAAGTTGATGATTCCTGCCGGGGAGTTGCTTGCCAATACAGAAGCACTTCCTCCTTTTACAGCTTCTATTCTAGATACTGTCTGATCATATCGTAAGAACTGATCCTGTGTTCCGAAGGCAACATCTCCAAATTGAAGTACAGGCAATCCGTCTTCTTGGATAAGCAAATATCTGCTTCCTCCTGCGCTTACAGGAACCCCTCTTACAGTAATATTACTATTTCCATCACCGCCGCTGCTCTCAGATCTTATTCCGGGAATCGATCTGAAAATTTCTGCAGTCGTTCTTACATTTGAATTGTTGATTTGTCTCGCATTCAATGTGGTAACAGAAATGCTGCTCTCCAATGCAGCTTTGGGGTTTGCATTTCCTGTAACAACTACAGAGTTGAGTCCAATGGATTGTTCAGACAATGTAAAGTTTACATCTGTAACTCCGGAAGTACTTGCAGTTACAGATTGTGTCTGTGGTTCATAAGAAAGAGAGAATGCTTCTACGCTCACTCTTCCACTCGGAACATTGGATAGTGTGTACATTCCATCAACATCGGTTGTGGTACCAATGCCCAATCCGGGAATCTGTACTATCGCACCTAATAGTGCTTCACCTTGTTGATTGGTAACTTTTCCTTTTAGTGTACATTGTGCTTGAAGTTGAAAAGAGGATATTAATAATCCTACAAATAATAAGAATGGTAAAATTTTAGCTTTCATTTTGAATGATTTTGTGCGATAAAATTATTCACAATTGCCTGTCTTGCAACTTTTTTAAAATAAAAAAGTAAAATATTTTTACGCAATCGTTTGCGCAATCGTTTGCACTCTGTTATATTCGCAAGCTCAAAAATGGTTATCGTCGTTTTTTTTGGATTTATACATCAAATCAGGTCATTTTCAGATTCAAATTTTTTTTAATATGTTGTGCCCTGCCAAGAAGAGTTTATCCATGAAATCTATAGAGTGTCAATGAAAAGAATTACAATCAAAGATATTGCTCGATTGGCCGGTGTTAGTATTTCTACTGTCTCTCGGGCATTGCATGATCATCCGGATCTAAGCTCTGATATTATTCAAAAAATAAAATCTATTGCAGATGAGCAACATTACATACCCAATACCACTGCACTTAATCTTAAAAGTAAAAATTCTAAACTCATTGCTTTGATTGTTCCGGAGATCTCCATGTTTTATATTCCTGAAATAATTAAAGCCGTCTCAGAATTGTCATTAAAAAATGGTTACAGACTGTTAATTCTCTCCAGTGATGAAAACTCTGATAAAGAAATAGAAAATATAAAAATTTCTATCCAATCCGGTGTGGAGGGAATTTTGGTATCCCTCTGCAACAACAGTAGAATTCAAGATCACATACAGTCTCTGTTGGATCTCGGAATATCATTGGTATTATTTGATAAGACTGTAGATCATCCCATGGTAGATACCGTTACCATCCAAGATGAATTGGTAGCACATGAGGCTATTCAATTTTTGAGTGATCATCAGTGCAATCCTATTTTATGTGTGCTTGGCAATCCCGGACTAAGCATTACTCAGGCCAGAAAAAGAGGGATTGAACAGTTTGCTCAAAAAAAGTCTGATCTTGATATTCAATTTTGTTTTGCAAACAATTCGTTCGAAGCAAAACACAATACCAAAAAATTCTTACAGTCCAATCAATCTATCAACGGATTGTTCTTGATGAGTGATGAAATTTTATTGGGCGTGAGTGAGCTGTTTAGACAGTCTTCTTCTGTTTCCGGTATCCGTCAGGTTATAACCATCAGTGAAGGATGGCTTCCCAACTTAATAGAGTTTCCCCTTCATTTTTATGTCCAAAGTGGAAAAGAGATGGCGCACTCTGCTTTAGACCTGCTTTTTCAGAAAATAAAATCATCACAAGAAAATCTCAGTGCTCAACACAGAATTATTCCTCTTGAGCTTAGGAAAAACTCCTTTTGTGATTTGGATGAAGTTTGAATCTTTTAGCCTGTGTAGCTTGTCCACTGTGAGCTGACTGGAAGGTTCCAGTGCGAAGCACCGAGCGAATAGCGAGCCTGTAAGGCAGCGACCCCGGCAAGGCCGGGGGCACAGCCAAAATTGCATTCTTCGCCCTACCTTTGTGCCATGACTGAGATTTCTTTTAAGCAAAATAAGCACAGCGATAAGCAATTATTGCAACTTTATAAGCAGCTGTTGTATCCTCGACTTATTGAGGAAAAAATGCTCAATCTTTTGCGTCAAGGGCGTATATCCAAGTGGTTTTCCGGGATAGGTCAGGAGGCCATTTCTGTTGGGGTAACCTGTGCATTGTCGCCAGACGATTGGATTTTTCCTTTGCACCGCAATTTGGGCGTTTTTACAGTAAGAGAATTTCCTCTGGACAGATTGTTTGCCCAATGGCAGGGTAAAAAATCGGGCTACACAAAGGGCCGTGATAGAAGTTTTCACTTTGGGTTTCCTGAAAAAAAGGTGGTCGGAATGATTTCTCATCTTGGGCCGCAGTTGGCCTTAGCAGATGGGGCGGCATTGGCCTCCTTATTGCAAAAAAAACAAGCTATAGCTGTAGCCTTTACCGGGGAGGGTGGCACAAGTGAAGGAGACTTTCATGAGGCGCTCAATGTGGCTGCCGTGTGGAAGCTTCCCGTGTTGTTTGTAGTAGAAAATAATGGATATGGACTTTCTACTCCTACACACGAGCAATACGCCTGCAAGTCTCTGGTAGATCGCGCTATAGGATATGGCATGGAAGGCTACAAGATCGACGGAAACAATATTCTTGAAGTGGAAGAAACGGTGCGTTCCATTGTCAAAAAAATGAGAAAAAATCCTGCACCGGTATTGCTTGAATGCATGAGTTTCAGAATGAGAGGACATGAAGAAGCCAGTGGTGTAAAATATGTTCCCAAAGAATTGCTTGAGCAATGGGCCAAAAAAGATCCGATCTCCAATTATGAACGCTGGCTGATGGAAAAGAGCCTCTTAAGCGTGGATGATAAAGAACGCATTTATGGGGACTACAGGCAACATATCCAAGAGCAGGTTGAGTCTGTTTTTGCATGGGAAGAGGGTGAGGTGGATGAGCAAGAGGAATTGAGCGATATGTATGCTTCCTTTGCCTTCAACGAACAAGCTCCCTCAAATAATGCTCCTACCAAATCCTTGCGCATGATAGACGCAATCAAAGATGGGCTAAAACTGGCCATGCAACATCATCCTCTGCTGGTGCTTATGGGTCAGGATATTGCTGAGTATGGAGGAGTTTTTAAGATCACAGAGGGTTTTGTTGACCAATTTGGCAAAGACAGAGTTCGGAACACCCCTATCTGCGAAAGTGCAATTGTCGGAGCAGGGCTGGGCTTGAGTTTGTGCGGGATGAAAGCCATGGTAGAGATGCAGTTTGCAGATTTTGTAAGCTGCGGGTTTAATCAAATCGTCAACAACTTGGCAAAACTGCACTATCGTTGGGCTCAAAATGCCGATCTGGTGATCAGAATGCCCGCCGGCGCAGCCACGCAAGCAGGTCCATTTCATTCGCAGAGCAATGAGGCCTGGTTTACTCACGTTCCCGGACTAAAAATAGTCTATCCGAGCAACCCTTATGATGCCAAAGGTCTATTGCTTACTTCCTTTGAAGATCCCAACCCCGTTCTCTTCTTTGAGCACAAGGCGCTCTATCGGGGGATAGAGGCTTTGGTTCCTGAAGGCTATTACAATATTCCGTTTGGAAAAGCGGCCACCCTACGCCAAGGAAATGCATGCTGTATTATAAGCTATGGCCTCGGAGTTCAATGGGCAATGTCCCTGGTAAATGAAATAAATCTCGATGCCGAAATCCTCGATCTTCGCACATTGGTTCCTTTGGACTATGAAAGCATTGACAATGCGGTAAAGAAAACAAACAGAGTGCTTATTCTGCATGAAGATACCTTGTTTGGTGGGATAGGAGGAGAGATTGCTGCATACATCAGCGAACATCTATTCCAACATCTCGACGCTCCTGTGATGCGCTGTGCAGGTTTGGACACGGCCATCCCTTTTGCCAAAAGAATAGAAGATCTTTTTCTGGCCAAACACAGACTAAAACAAAAATTGGAAGAACTGATCAGCTATTGATGGGCAGGTAATTTATTTTTTTTGGAGTGGCAAATGACGTCGTATTGTGTGTTATCGTTCCCGCTGTCCATTCCAAGTCCTCAGTCACCTTGTTCCTTCCGGTCTTTCCATTACTATCGGGACTAAGGCTGCTTTAGCCTGTTTTTACTTTTAGACATAAACCAAAATTGGACAGCTTTAAAAATTTGGGGAATACTTCCCAAAAAAATGGACCATTTGATTAACAGGAAAAAAATTAACCATAAACCCAGTAAATCATTTGATTCAAGGTTTAAAAGACAATTATTTTATAATCCGGTGCAAAGGTGACTTTCAGACGGTTCTAAGGCACTAATCTATAAAGACCACAGAGATCTATACCCATATCACAGAGGCCCATAAGTATAGAGTGGTAAGCCCTATTGATAATATGGATATTGGTTAAAATCTAAAATATCCATTGTCTATAAAAAATACTATTAAAAATGGGAAAATAGCCAGAATTGGATTATATTTGCTTATATAAAACTAAATTAAACCTGTAGCCAATGAAAAAAATAACAAGCCTGGCCCAATTTTCCCCAATGACGCTCTGCCAAGCAGTTGCGTCAATATATCGTATAATAGGATATTGACGCAATTCATGAATCACGACAATAAAGATGTTATCGGCAACTCTAAAACGACAGTGTAACCATTAACGGACAAGGACAAAATGAAGAACAAGAAAATAAATCAACAGAGACAGACGAGAGAACCACCTCATAATTCTCACGACACTTCTTGACATTTAACAAAGAGAATTACATTTACTCAAGTGGAGTTTTGAGACCACTCTAAAAACGGGGCGACACCGAAAAGCCAAACGAGTAGGAAAATTTTAAACAATTAAATCAAACAAAAATGTATAACGAACAAATTGAAAATCTAATCAACCTTGCACTTGCAGACGGTGAATTAACTGAAAAAGAAAAACAAGTGCTTTTCAAAAAAGCAGAAGCGGCTGGTATTGACCTTGACGAATTTGAAATGGTGCTTGATGCTAAACTTTTTGAAAGAAACAAAGCCAAGACAGAAACACCTCCTGTTTCGGCTCCTAAGTCAGACAAATTTGGTGATGTAAAAAAATGTCCTTCGTGCGGGGCAATGGTTACTTCGTTTTCAGCAAAGTGTAGTGATTGTGGTCACGATTTTTCAAACATCGAAGCTAACGCTTCAATTCAAAAGTTGTTCAAAATGCTTAATGAAGCTGAAAACACACGAAAAGAAGAAGACCAAACGAACAATCCCTTAAAAGCCCTTGGAGGTTTTTACGCAAAAGCTTTATCAGGAATGGGCGGTGTTGGAAATGTGGAAAAAAAGAAAATGGAAATAATTTCCAATTTCCCAATCCCAACGACAAAGGACGATATTCTTGAGTTTCTTTCACTTGCAATACCTAAAGCAAAAACAATTGGAAATTTTCTAACAAAAAACAATCCCGAAAATAAAGCACATAACGAATTTGTTCAAGTTTGGAAAACCAAATGTGAGCAGATTATTATGAAAGCAAGATTTTCAATGAAAGACGACAAGAAACTTTTGGAAGAAATTGAAAGCTATGCAAAAGAACTTAAATAATTAACCAATAAAAAAAACAAAATGGGACTTTTTGGAAATAAAAGCGAAGGCGGATTTATGGATGTCATTCGCTGTGACGAACAAGAATATCTTGTTCATAAATGGACTCCATCAGGAGGTGCAAATTCAACTAAAAAGGAAAATGCGATTCGTTATGGTAGCAGTCTAAGAGTAAAAGATGGTGAGCTTGCTGTATTTGTATATCAGCAAAAAGACGGCTCTTTGCAGGATTTTATTGAAGGTCCATATGACCAGACAATTAAAACTGCAAACTTCCCAATTCTTACAAGCATTGTAGGTTCTGCATTTGGTGGAAGTTCTCCATTTCAAGCAGAAATTTATTTTATCAACCTATCGGGTAATGTTCAAATTAAATTTGGTATCCCATATTTTGATATTTATGACCCAAGATATATTGATTTAGGCGTGCCTTGCACAGTCAGAGGAACGCTTACTTTCAATATTACAGACTATAAAAATTTCATCAAGCTAAATCGCTTAATAAATTTTGAATTGGACGATTTTAAAAATCAGATAAAGGATTTTTTTATTCGTAAAACAAAATCTGTTGTATTAAATGTTCCGCAAGAAGCGAACATTCCAGTAATGCAAATTGAAAGAAAGATTGATGAAATAAGCGAAATAATTCAATCTAAGTTAAAAGCAAATATGCAAGACGATTTTGGCGTAAACCTTAAACGAATTGACATCGGAACAATTGAATTAGACAAAGAGCATCCACATTACCAACAATTGAAAAAGGCAACTGCCGACCAACAAACAAAAATATCCGAGAAGAAAACAGACATTGAATTGGAGAATTTAGAGGAATCAATGCGTATTCAGCGTAAAGATATGGAGCTTGGTGTTGAAGGTAAGAACTTTGCAGTTCATCAACTCAATAAACAATCGGATGTATTGAAAACTGCAGCCGAAAATCTCGGAGAAATGGGCAATGTAAATCTTGGAGGCGGTGGCGGACTTAATCCTATTGGACTTATGACAGGTATGGCAATTGGTGGTGCAATGGGCAATCAAATGGGTGGGATGATGAACAATATCAATAACACGCCACCACCGCCACCAATTTCAACTTATCACGTTGCACTTAACGGTCAACAGTTGGGACAATTCTCTTTAGAGCAATTAAAACAATCTGCTCAAAACGGACAATTCACGAAACAACACCACGTTTGGAAAGAAGGAATGGCTGGTTGGGATTTAGCGAGCAATGTAGCAGAACTTGCATCAATATTTACTGTTGTTCCACCCCCACCGCCACCAACAATTTAAAACTAAGTCTATGAAAGTAAATTTCATCAAATCAATTATAGCCATAGCGGTGAGTGCTCTTATCGCTTATGGCTTTTACAGTTTTCACGACAGTGAGAATAAATTACTTCTTAGTGTAGGTAGTTTTATGTTTGTTGCAATCACACTACTCTTGACAATTGGTATCAGCTTTGACTTACCAAGAACATCAACAAATGTGCGGACAGTTTCAGCCATTTTCTTTTTAGTCGCTTTGGCAAGCAACATCATTTTTTCTTTCGTTAGTTTTTCCGTTCCACTATACATTATTTTAAACGGTATTCTTATTTTAATTTACACACTAATTACTTACTCAATCACAAAGGCAAAACAATAAATAACTATGGCTAAAATTATCAAAGTTGATGCTTACGACATCATCACAAAAAAAACAGAAGCAAGACACATCAATGCTGACAATGTCATTGAAGTAGAAGAATTACTCTCTACTGGAAGCAACCCTTTGACAAGAATAAAAATGTCGGACGGCACTCTAATTGACATTGAAAAATCAGTTGAAGACGTGACTAAAATCATTAATGCTTGACAGAAGAGCAGCCGATAACAGGCGTTTGGCTCAATGGCGGGTGACGTGGTTAATTGAACATTCTACCTCGCATCAACTTTTGTGGTTTATTGACAGTTTTGTGCTCCGAAATCCGCCACTGCGCCAAGCGCCAAAACGTTGTGCGTCAGTGTAAAAAGACAACCGACCCGCAAATGGCACATTTGGTTTTTCCCGACACACGAGCCAATGCTCAAAAAACCAAAAGAGCCATTTTTTGCCAACGCACGGACAGACGAACCAACAATAAAAAGTAAATTTGACACGAATAGAAATAAGATAAATGAATAATAAACCTTTTGAGATTTTAACGCCTGACAAAAGATGGGCACCAGGGCAAGCTCAACTTGATGCTTTCAAGAATAAATACGAAATGCTTCTTGCACCGCTTGTACATAAGGTCAGAAAAGCAGTTGAAGAATGGAGAAATAGCAATTATGAAGGAGCGACAGAAACTACAAAAGCACTTTTAAATCATTGGTTTAACAGAGAACACACCAACGAAAACGGACAAAAATTCAGCTTCTATTTTTCACAAAGAGAATCGGTTGAGTCTGTTATTTATTTGTATGAAATAGCTAAAGCCAAGGACAAGTACGAATTACTGAAATTTGATGGTTCGGGTCGTGTGAGTACAGGAATGTTTGATGAAAATTGGACACGCTATGTTATCAAAATGGCAACAGGTACAGGCAAAACCAAAGTTTTAGGTTTAGTGTTAGTTTGGTCTTACTTCAATGCCAAATATGAAGCAGACACAGGATTGTCAAAAAACTTCTTGGTTATTGCACCCAACATCATTGTTCTTAATAGAATTAGAAAAGATTTTGACGGACTTAAATACTTCTTTGAAGACCCATTTATTCCAGAAAATGGTTGGGCAGACCGTGATTGGTTAAATGATTTCCAACTCACTTTACACATTCAAGACGAACTAAAACCAATTACAGATTCAGGAAACATCTTTTTGACAAACATTCACAGAGTTTTCCTAAATGAAGATACAGAACCAAGTGTAGAAGAATTGTTTTTGGGTAAAAAACCAAAAGCTGATGCCGACACTTCAAAAGGTCTTGACCTTGGAAAAGTTTTGAGAAGTGACAAAATTAAAGACTTGGTGATTCTCAATGACGAAGCACATCACATTCACGACCCATCTTTGGCTTGGTTTAAAAGCATTGCAGACATTAGCAACAAACTAAAGCTAAAAACAGGCAAACATATTGGCTTGCAGTGTGATGTAACCGCTACACCAAAGCACAATACAGGAGCAATTTTTGTGCAGACAATTTGCGACTATCCTTTAGTGGAAGCAATTCAACAAAATGTTGTGAAGTCTCCAGTTTTACCTGATGAAGCATCAAGACACAAATTAGAAGAAAAGCCATCTGATGATGTAATAGAACGTTACAAAGACTTTATTCATTTGGGCTACATTGAATGGGAGAAGCAATATGAAGAACTAAAAAGCCAAAAAACACCTTTGCTTTTCATTATGGCAATGACCACAAAAGAGTCTGATGCAATTGCCGAATATTTAGAGCGAACTTATCCATTATTGAAAAATGCAGTTTTAAGTATTCATACCAACAGCAAGGGTGAAATTTCAGAATCATCAACAAGCAAAAAAGCAAAAGAAGATTTAGAAACATTGAGAAAAGCAGCTGATGATGTGGACAAAGACACTTCACCATATAAAGCAATTTGTTCTGTTCTGATGCTTCGTGAAGGTTGGGATGTTAGAAATGTAACCACCATTGTAGGGCTTCGCCCTTTCAATGCGGATTCTAAAATACTTCCAGAACAAGCCATAGGTCGTGGTTTGCGAAAAATGTTCTCGTTAGATGTTCACGAAACTTTGTCGGTAATTGGCACACCTGCATTTATTGAGTTTGTGGAATCGCTAAAAACAGAAGGCGTTGAATTCCAATACTCGCCTATGGGTAAAGGAAAGCGTGGCAAAAATCCAATCATTGTTGAAGTGGACAAAGAAAATCCAAACAAGGATTTAGATGAATTGGACATTCCTATACCTCAAATGACCCCAAGAATTTACAGAGAATACAAAAATTTGAAAGACTTGGATATTTCGACATTAAAATTTGAAAAATCACCTTTTAAAACCTTCAATTCAGAAGAATTAAAAGAAATCGTTTTTAAAGATATTGAAGATAAAATTTCGCACACGACTATTTTCAAAGACAGCATAGCAGATTATAGAAACGTAATCAGCTTTTTTACGCAAGCCATTTTGAAAGAAAGCCGTTTGGTAAGTGGTTTCAATATCTTATATCCCAAAGTAGAAAGTTTTATTCAACACCAACTATTCGGAAAATCGGTTGACTTATCAGATGCCCAATCAATTCGCAACCTTTCCGAAGCACAACCCAAAGCAATTCTTTATACTGCTTTCAAAAACGCTATTAATGACCTTACAGTAACGGATAGTGGAACGGCAGAAATTAAAAATTACATTTCGCTTAAAACAGTTCGCCCAAAAGTAACAGACGAACAACCTTTCTTAATTCCTAAAAAATCAATTTTCAATAAAGTAATTGGCGACAATCCTTTTGAATTGGAATTTGCTTCTTATTGTGAAAATCGTTTTGCAGATGTAGTTTCTTTTGCCAAAAACACAATGGGTGATGGTGGTGTAAATTTCAAAATTGAATATCAAGCAGAGGATGGAAACATTAGAGAATACTTTCCAGACTTTTTTGTAAAGACAAACGACAAAAGCGTTTTTATAGTGGAAACCAAAGGACGTGAAGATTTGGACGATATTCGAAAAGTAAGACGATTGGCTCAATGGTGCAGAGATGTAAATGAACAACAAAGTGAGAAATCATATACAGCCATTTACATAAAACAAGAAGATTGGGAAAAACATCAAGCCAGTTTAAAATCATTTAATGACGTTAAAGCCATTTTTCCGGCAGAATAATACAGCAATATGAATCTATCAGATAAAGAAAAAGAATTGGTAATTCAGGCGATTAAAAATAATGAGCCGATACCTAAAGAGTATATATACAAAATGTATAGTGATGAAGAAGATGTCTTCCTTTTTTGGAATGGCAGAAAGGAAGAAATTACCAATGTGGCTTTGCCTTTTCATCACATTGAGCATATAGACGAGCCACGAAAGGAAGCCAACGAAGCGAATTTATTGTTTGATATAAAAGGCAGACAAAAAGCAGGGTGGCATAACAAACTGATTTGGGGCGATAACAAACTAATTCTTTCATCTTTGGCAAATGGACCTTTAAGAGAAGAAATAGAAAAAGAAGGTGGACTAAAACTTGTGTACATTGACCCACCCTTTGCAGTTGGGGCTGATTTTAGCCATACCATAGAATTAAATGGCGAAACCGCTACTAAAAGCCAAAGTGTGTTAGAAGAAATTGCCTATCGTGATACGTGGCAAAAAGGGATTTCTTCTTATTTATCAATGTTATATGAACGCTTAATTTTAATTCATAATTTATTGCATCCACAAGGAACTATATATGTTCATTGTGATTATAGATTAAATTCAGTTATCAGAATTTTACTTGACGATATATTTGGCAATAAAAATTTCAAAAATGAAATAATTTGGTGTTACTCGATAGGTGGCAAATCCAAAGAAATGTTTGCAAGGAAACACGACAATATTTTGTTTTATTCAAAGTCAGAAAAATGGCTATTTAACAATGAAGACGAAAATCTTCAAGTTCCAAAAAAGCCAGACAGTCATATGCGAACTGTAATTGATGAATTTGGAGTTCAATGGCAGGAAAAAACTGATGCCAAATCAGGTAAAGTTTATAGATATCCATTAACAAAATTAGCTGAAGATTATTGGACTGATATAGAACAATTAAATTGGGAAGCAGTAGAGCGAGTTTCATACCCTACACAAAAACCAATTAAACTCTTACAAAGAATTATAGCTTCTACGACTAATGAAGGTGATTTAATTGCAGATTTCTTTTGCGGTAGTGGAACTACACCAGTAGCGGCAGAACTTTTAAACAGAAAGTGGATTGCGTGTGATTTAGGCAGGTTTTCTATTCATACCACTAGAAAACGTCTTATTAACGTGCAAAGAGAACTCAAAGAAAATGGGAAAGATTTCAGAGCTTTTGAGATTTTGAATTTGGGCAAATACGAAAGGCAGTTTTTTATAGATGATTTGGTCAATGGACAGCGTAAACGCAAAGAAGAAGCCTATTTGGATTTGATTTGCAGAGCATATTCCGCTCAACGCATAGAAAATTACTCTACACTTCACGCCAAAAAAGCAAGTCGTTTTGTACATATTGGTCCTTTGGATATGCCTGTAACCCAAAGCAGAGTGCAAGAAATTTTTGAAGAGTGCAGAACCAATTTGATTACACAAGTAGATGTTTTGGGCTTTGAGTTTGAAATGGGCTTACAACCACGCATAAACCAAGAATTTAAAGAACAAGGTGTAGACATTCGATTGCGTTACATTCCAAAAGATGTATTCGACCCGAGAGCGGTGGACAAAGGACAAGTAAAGTTTTATGATGTTTCGTATTTACAAGCCAAACCCATCATAAAAGGCAATAAAGTAAAAATTGAACTCACCGACTTTGTAACCAACTACACGCAAGACGACATTGAAGACATTCAAGAAAGTATGCGAGCAGGAAGTAAAGTCGTGATTGAAAACGGTCAAATCATCAAAGTAAGCAAGGACAAAAACGGAATTATTAACCGTGAGACTTTAACTGAAAATTGGCACGATTGGATTGACTATTGGAGTGTGGACTTTGACTATCACAGCAAAAAAGAAATTATTCGTATTACAAACGAAGCAGGAGAAACAGAAGAACAATGGACAGGCAACTACATTTTTGAAAACGAATGGCAGACCTTCCGCACCAAACAAGACCGAACACTGGAATTTATTTCAGCAGAACACGAATACACCCAAAAAGGAACATTCCGTGTAATGGTGAAAGTAGTTGACATTTTAGGAGTGGACACCAGTCAAATCATTGAAATTAAACTATAATGCCAACGCTCAACAGCCACACACATTGCCAAGTCGCACCAGCCCAAGCTCAATCCAAAACTTGGCAAAGAGTGTGTCTGTTCCAACCCGCAACCGACAGACAATCAGGACGAAAGAAAAACACCGAACGCACAACAGCGGTTTGGCGTAATGGCGGGTCCAGTGCTTCGTATGACAGTTTTGTGGTAGGTTCAAGTTCGGTGCTTCGTATGAAGTTTTGTGCTGAAAATCCGCCACTACGCCAAGCCGCAAACCGTTACTGGCCATCCAATTATTAATTTCCAAAAATAATTAAATGAAAATAAATTATTATTTTTCAAAAGCAATTTTAATATTCTCACTTTGCTCAGGAAATTTAATTAGTCAATCGCTTCCACGTTGTCCTTGCAGAAATGTTGAACTTGAACTTATTCCAGATTCTTCAATTATTTTTGACTATGCTTCAAAATTGGAAATCAATACAAGTTATATTTCTTGGAATGATTTCATTGCATTAGGAGATGAGGAATATCCCGAAAATGATGAAATTAGTGATGTACCACATAACTTTCATAGTAATTGCTTTGGATGTCTTAATACTAAAGTATATGCGCGGAAATCTAAAGAACTTTTTACCGGTGAAATTAACTTCCTCAGAGATGATATTGAAAGGAATTTTAAAAATATTCCCATACAAAGAATTCAAATAAAAGAAGGATTGAAAAATGGTTATGAGGTTCATTATAATGTCGATGATAATCAAAAATGTTATTATCCACAATTAATAGCATTTTTAAAAAATGGGGAGCCATATAAAAAATTGTACGAATTTGAATATGTTGAAGGTAAATTAAAATTTAAAAATGAAGAATCATATAAAAATGGTTTATTATACGGACTCACAAAAACATATGATAATTATGGGAAAAATGGTCATCAATTAATTTATGAGGCAAATATTATTAATTTTCCTTCTCGTGAATGCTGTAATATGGATCATAGTAAAGGAAATGGTCTTCACTTTAGTTATCCTTTAAATCAAGATGAGTTTCAATTTGAAGGTATTAGAATTGAATACTTTGCTAATTCTGGAAAAATTAGTTGGGTAGAACAATGGAATAATGGAAAAATTCAATTTAGAAATTCTTATTATGATGACATTAATAAAACATGTAAATTAAAGCACGAATACCCTTATGAAGCAATAAAATACATTTATACAACCGATGGCGAAATCATAGAAGAATCGATTAAGTTTTTTTCAGATTGCAATTCCTCTATTGAACTAGTTCGTTCTACTAAAAATTATCTACCATACGGAAAATATGAAAAATATTCCGAACCGGGACAATTATTAGAAAAAGGAAATTATAATAATCTAGGACAAAAAGAAGGTATCTGGGAACTTTATAACGAAAGAGGTATAATAATGGAAAGAACAAATTACGAGTCGGATCAAATTAATGGTATACAGGAAATATTTAATGAAAAAGGTATCCTTTTTAGAAAACTAAGATTTAAGGAAAATAAGATAATTGAAATTTTAAAATAGTTGCAACTAAGACGGCCAGTAACATGGCATAGACGCTACACCGCCTAGCAGATTAAATCATTCTCTTTTAATTTTCTCCGGCATTGAAAATCTATTTCTTTATTTTTGGTTGTTGTTAAAAAGGCGGTGCAGCGTCTATGCCAGGACCGTTACCTGCAAGCCTAAAAGACGACACAACAAGAATGAACGACAGAAATAAATATAATTTAACGGGACAATTGAACCCACAGACAGCCGGCCCAAAAGCCAACACTTCTGTATTTTTTTTTCCACTGCACATTTTTTAAAAACAATTTTAGCCAGCCGCACAAATGGAAATCAAATCAATTTTGTTACATTTATCAAATCATGGAACTTATAAAGAATAATCCACATAGATTATTAGGTGTATTAGTTGGAACTAGTCCCAAGGTTATTCTCAGCAGAGTAAATAATCTTAAAATATATTTATCAGCAGATGAAGAAATCCCAGAGGAAGAACTTCCTTATGGATTTGATCGAATTGGTAAAATTGTTAGAACGCTTGAAACTATTAACTCAGCTAATTCCAAATTGAATATTGCAAGCGAAAAAATACTCAATAGTATTTTTTGGTTTTATGAAGGAAGTAAAGTTGGAGATAGAGATGCATTCGAATCTATTCGGGATGGTGATTTAGAAAACGCATCAGAAGTATGGCAATCAATAATTGGAGAAAAAGACGTTAACGCATCAAATGCTTCAGCATATCACAACTTATCTATCCTGAAGATTAATGCTGCGTTCAAAAGTAGTAGAGTCTTCGTCAAAGTTCTTGAGGAAGGAGTACTTATGCAATTGAAATTTATTGAGAGTAAGCACTCAGATAATTTTTTTTCCAGCTTTATTGATCCTCATGAATCTCAAGATAAATCTAAGCTTCAACTTATTTTTTTAAAAGCAATTCAAGAAGAGTTAGACAAATATGAAAGTGTATCGTCAGATAAAGTATTTGAAATCGTTTCAAAAGCTGAATTCTCTGCGAAAGATGATTTTTTAAAAGATTCAATTCAAAAACCTATACGATCAATTGAGTCTTTGATTAGCGAAACTAAAGAAAAGCGTAATGATAATGCAAGGGATGCTGAAGTATATGGTAGGGAACTATATGAAAGCACAAGTGAATTAATTGCTCAAATTAGAAATGTACTTGGTAAATCAAATCTCAAATACAAAAGTATTTCAGATAAAATTGCTGACGAGATTCTTCAATGTGGAATAGATTTCTTCAATGAATTCAAAGAAGAGGATTTTGATCCGAGCGATGACGCTTTGGAATTGTTTGGTTATGCAAAGGATTTAGCGGAAGGTGATCTAATCAAACAAAGAGTTAAAGAAAACCTGGAAAGCTTGCAAGGTTGGATAGATAATGCATATGATAGGGCAAAGCAGAAATTAATTAAAGACGACTTAGAATTTATTGCGGGAAAATTGGAACGATATGAAAATCTTTCCGATACAATAAGAAAGGCGAAAGAATTAGTAGATTCTTGCTGGCCTAAAATTTTAAACATGAGAAAGGCGTTGGGAAGTGACGATGATCTTTACTTAAACTTAAGCACTGCCATAGCAAGTCATGCTCAAGGAACCTTAGTAGAGTGTGTAAATAAAGAAGTAAATGCTGCTAGTTCATCTGCTACTTTTCAATTGCCACCAGCTTCTTTGAGAAATGCTGTTGAATCTGCACTGGATGTTTCTTTTAAAATTGGCTTATTTGATATGCATGCGAATTTCAAGACGCACTATAAAAAGAATCTTGAAGGATTAAAGAAATTAGCTTCTCAAATAAGTGTATCAACACTTTCTCCTAAAGAGAAGGCTCAAAAGGAACTTTCAGCTGCTCAATCCAAACTAAGAGACATTCAAAATTCAACACCTCTTTCGTCAGAGATAAGAGCAGCTAATGCTGAAATGGATTCTATTAAACAATGGCAGTTTTTGAGAACTCAGGAAACAAAGGATCGTCAAATTGCAGAACAGAACAAGAAAATTAAAGCATTAAAAGAAAGAAGCGAAAGAGAGAAAGCATCTCAAATAAAGTCCCAAGAAGATAAGATAAATGCTCTGAAACTAAAAGTTAAACAAACCGAATATTAATGATGAGAATTTCAATTACAACATTACTTCTTTTGTCGCTTGTTGGAAACATCCGCGCACAAGATAGCGTTAGCTCTAAGCTAGAAAAAGAGATTTCCAGTTTGAAAAATAGAATCCAATTTTTGGAGACAAGACAGACAAAAACTGATGAAAAAATTACAGGCGTAGTAAGTTCAATTCCTGAATTAAAGAACAATCTCGGTTCATTGTCATCTAAGGTTGATTCAACTGGTGCTATTATAAATACAACAGATTCTGTTTTAACTCACAAAATATTACAAACCGGCAAGGAAAACGATACAAAAATTAGCACAGTAAGTGAGCAAGTTTCAAATAGAACTCTTTGGGGAATTATTGGTGTTCTTGCTGCATTATTATTGAGTTTCTTAATGTACTTTTTTATCAGAAAACAAGTATCAAAAGACAAGTCCGCTGTTGAAGATCAAATCATAAAAACGAGAAAATCTATTGAGGAAGAGCAGGTTCAAGTTAATACTAAACTTGCAGAATTGTACAACGGTCAAATGGAATTATTGAAAGCCGAAAGACAAAATAAACCAGCCGTGGTAAATGCAGAAGTGGATCATTCGTTAGCACTTAAGGTAGCTGATGAGATTATAAAAATGCAATTGTATTTGAGCAAAATGGATACAAATGTTAAAGGATATAAATCATTAACTATCGCCGTGAACAATGTTTTAGATAATATAAAGGCAAATGGATATAACATAATTGACCATTTGAATAAACCATTCAATGATGGAATGAATATGGATGCAACATTAGAATTAGATCCATCAATAGAACCAGGGACTCAAAAAATAAAACGTGTAATTAAACCAGAAGTTCATTTTAATAATAAACTTATCCAAAGAGCACAAGTAATTGTTGCTACAGGCGAATAAAACTAATAATTATGGCAAGAGTAAAAATTGATTACGGAATTGACTTAGGCACTACCAATTCAGCAATTGCTAGAATTGAACTTGGTGAACCAATTATCAAAAAGGATCCTGAAACTGGAATGGACACAGTCCCTTCATGCGTTTCTCTTAAAAAAAGAGGTGTAATTGATGTTGGTGACAAGGCACTAAGACAAATGGGAGTTGATAAAAGAGCTCAAATTAAAAATGAAAATTACACTTCAAATGTTTTCATTGAGTTTAAAAGAACAATGGGAACTGATAAGATGTATTTTTCGTCTAATCATGAAAAGGAATTTACATCAGAGGATCTATCTTCAGAGGTTCTAAAAAAACTCAAACAAAATATTGATGATGAAACTCTTAGAAGTGTAGTAATAACTGTTCCTGCAAAATTTGGAGCTAATCAGAAGGAGGCAACTAAAAGAGCAGCAGCACTTGCTGGTTTCGAGCAATGTGAATTGCTGTCAGAACCTGTTGCAGCGGCTTATGCATATAGCTTGAAATCGAAAATTAAGGATGGATATTGGATTGTATTTGATTTCGGTGGAGGGACATTTGATGCAGCTCTTTTAAAAATTAAAGATGGAGTGTTTACGGTTGAAAATACTGAGGGGGATAATTACCTGGGAGGAAAAAATATTGATTATGCTATTGTTGATGAAATTATTATTCCATATCTAAAAAATAATTTCACAATTGATGAAATGCTAGCCGATGAAAATAGAAAAGAAAGTTTGAGAAATGTTCTGAAAATTGACGCCGAGCAGAAGAAAATTGAGTTGTCAAAGAAAGATGTTGATAAAGTATTAATATTTGATGAATTCGCAGAATATGGTATTGATGATGAAGGTAATGATATTACAATTGAACTAGAAATCACAAAAGAACAGTTGAATCAAGTTCAAAAAAAATATTTTCAAAGAGCAGTTGATAAAACAAAAGAATTGCTTAAAAATGCTAACATTGAACCAAATAAAATTGATGCTCTTGTTCTTGTTGGAGGCCCTACTAAAACACCTCTTTTAAGAGAGATGTTAGAAAATCAAATTACCAAAAAAGTAGACTTTTCGCTTGATGCGATGACAGTTGTAGCAAAAGGTGCTGCGATTTTTGCTTCAACAATAAATAGTGAGATAATTTCTGAACCTTCAAATGAAAAACATCTTGTTGATTTAGAGTTGAATTATAACACACCAGTTACAGACACAGAAGTTAAGATTAGTTTGAAGTGTAAAAATTACTCTTCTTTTGAAAAAGAGAAATTGTTTTTTCAAATATTTAGGTCAGATGATGCTTGGTCTTCAGGAAAAATGGAATTAACTAATAAAGTAAAAATACTAGATGTTTTACTTGCAGAATACACTCCTAATAGTTTTCTTATTAAACTCTTCAATGACAAAGGCGATCAATTAGAAGCCTCACCAAACTCTTTCACAATTCTTCATGGTATTGGAGATGGTGGCGGTGGTGGTGTTAATTTGCCCTATTACTACGGCGTTGAGGTTTTAGATGAGGATGTTGAGCGAATGGTTTTTATTCCTTTACGTGGTCTTGAAAAAAATAAACTTACACCAGCAACAGGTATTAGTAACGGGCTTCGAACTTCCAGTCAAATTAGGCCTGGAATTAAGTCAGATTTTTTACGAATTCCATTATATCAGGGAGATAATAATGCGGAAGGCTCTAGGGCAATATATAACGACCATGTTTACGACATTGACATTTCAGGGGAAGACTTACCTGCTTTACTTCCAGCAAACAGCACATTTGATTTAACTGTAAGTGTTGACAGAAATGAAGGAATTACAGTTAAAGCATATTTCCATGCGTTAGAGTTTCAGTATGAAATGAAGATTGACAAAAACCATAGACAATCAATTCCAGATTCAGATAAAATCGAATCTGAATTTAGAAATGGTTTCAAAATAATTCGTGAAATAAAGCAATCTGGAGTTCTTCAAGATGAAAATAGAATCAATGAACTTGAAAAAGAACTTAAGGATTTAAGAGAGTATTTTGAAAAAGGAAAAGGTGATGAAGACAGAAGAAAAGAAACCTTTGATAAAATGCGAGATATTTTAATAAAGGTTGACGATGTTAGCCAAGGGACAGAATGGGATAGAATGGAAAAAGAAATCCGTTCTGAATTTGATAGGCTGGAAAGAGCAAATAATGACCTTGGCAATGAAAATACAAATGAAGCGGTAAGTAAATTACGTAAAAGAACTGATGAGATTATTAGGTCAAAAGATCTAAGCTTAGGTAAGGATGTGCTTAAAGAGATCAATACACTCTTTATGATGATTACTCTCATTTATCAGCTTATAAATAGCATCCGGAGATGGAATGAGCATTTTGATATGATTTACTGGAAAAATAGAGACCGTGTAAGGCAACTAGTTAATCAAGGGTTATCAATTATTGCTACAAATCCAACAGAGGAAAGTTTACTCCCAATTTGTATTGAGGTTGAAAATAACTATCCTGATGAAATGTGCCCACATTGTGGTAAAAAGAAAAATCAGTGTGTGTGCGTTAAGCGTTAATTGTTAAAAAGTAAAAATGAAAGCATCGCATATATTCAAAAGAGATGACAAAATTGGTGATTACCAGGTTTTATTTCCTATAAAGAATGGTATTAATGCAGAGACATATCGTGTAAAGTCAAAAGACGGAAAGGTTTGCTTTCTTAAATTGTTTTACCCATCCAAGATACACCGAACCGCTTTTAGTGCTGGTGGGGATATTTTAGAGATTGAACTTTTGAAAGAAGTTGATCATGAGAATATTGTTAGCTATCTCGATAGTGGTGAAGTTGTTTCAAATGGAAGTAAGTATATTTTCATGGTTCTTGATTTCATCAGCGGAGAAACTCTGGCAGATAGGTTAGCAAGAGGCGATAAGGATGAAATTGAAATTTACCAATCTATTGTTGTGGATTTGCTATCAGCCCTTGATTATTTGCATGGTTTATCTGATCCGATCATACATAATGAAGTTACACCACAGAACATTATGCTTGATTTGTCGGATCCAGAAATGCCAGTGGCTAAGCTTATAGATTTTGGATATGCAAGAAGATTCCATCAGCCAAATAAAAGCTATAACAAAGAGCACTTGAACTTAAACTATATTGCTTCTGAGTGTTTCAATAATATTTATTCACCTCAATCTGATATTTTTTCAGCTGGAGCAGTTTATTACAACATGTTCAGTGGTTTTGCTCCGTGGTTTAAGCCGATTTCAAACTTTTCTTTAGAACGAGGTGGTATTGAAGAAGAAATTATTCAAGAAAGAAAACGATCTCTGGGATTTTCTAATTTTCACAACATATCTGATGTTGATGATAACACAAAGCTGATACTTAAAAAAGCGCTTGCATCAGATCCGGAATTAAGATTTAAAAGTGCAAATGATTTTATTGAAGCCATCAATAGCGAATTAGAAGTTGAGGATGTTGATTTAGTGAGACTTCAAAAGTCTGATAAGCAAAAAGTTGAAAATAAGCCATTAACTACAAAAGCAAAAGGAACTGGTTTTGATTCAATTGCTGGTATGGATGATTTGAAAAAGCTTCTCACAGTGGATGTAATAAATGCACTTAAAGATCCGGAAAAATACAAGAAATATGACATTCCTTTTCCCAATGGGATTCTCTTTTATGGTCCTCCACGCTGTGGTAAAACTTTTTTTGCTAAAAAATTCGCAGAGGAAGTTGGCTACAATTATATGTACATTAAACCGTCAACTTTAAAAAGCAGATACGTTAATGCAACTCAAGAGAACATTGCAAAAATGTTTGAAGAAGCAGAAAAAAATGCCCCTACAATTATTTTTATTGATGAATTGAACGAGTTGCTACCAAACAGAGATAGTGAGGTTCATGAAATGTCTAAGAGTGCCGTAAACGAAATGCTTGCACAAATGGATCGTACAGGCGAAAAGGGGATTTTTGTCGTAGGAGCAACCAACTACCCTAATATGATTGATCCAGCTATACTAGGAGCTGGTCGATTAGAGAAGAAATTTTACATAGGCCCTCCCGACTTTCAATTACGACAAGAACTGTTCAAGGTTTATCTTAAAAAGAAGCCTTTAGATTTTGGGATTGACTACGAGAAGCTTGCTAAGTTGACAGAACACCGAGTAACAGCGGAAATTGAGCTTATATGCAGCGAGGCAGCGAGAATGGCTCTTCAAGCAGATTCTAAAGTTACAATTCAAATCCTAGAAAATGCTATCAACAAGATTAGGCCAACAATCAGCCTTGCTGAACTAAGAAAATACGAAGAAATTAGAAAGAAAATTGAAGGTGAAGATGGTGATGACGAGCCATCAGGAAGACCTAGGATTGGATTTAAAAGTTAAAAACATGGAAACAACAACATTTGACAAAGTACTTCTGAAAACTGCATTCTGTTGCATGGCCTCAGATGGAGAAATTGACAAGCGTGAAATTGAATTAATTAAAAGTCTTTGTAAAGCTGAAGATGTATTTAAAAACTATGACTTTTTAGCTGAAATCAATTCACTAGTAAGCAAGATTAATAATAATTCAAGTGAGTTTATTTCTAATTTTTTCAAAGAAATCAATAGCCTTGTCCTAAGCGAAAGCGAAGAATTAATGCTGATAAATTTCGCAATAGAAACTATTAAAGCTGATGAAGAAATTAAGTATGCTGAGGTAAAGTTTTTTAAAGCTATTAGACACCATCTTAAACTTTCCAATGATAGGATTTTAGCAGAGTTCCCTGATATTGAATCTTTCCTCAAGGAAGATATTGACACCGATTCGAGCATTGAAAAGTTGTTACATCATTTTCAAGAAGTTGCTGATTTCCCACAATTTGAACAAATAAACGAAGTCAACTAATATGAGTAAACGTGTTGAAGCCAAAATTACCTGCCCTAACTGTAATCATCAATTTGAATTTACCTTGTATCGGTCAATTTGGGGTGAATACCCTGAAAATCGTGAACTTGTAATGTCAGACAAGATAAATGTCACTAAATGTCCCAGTTGCAACAGGTCAACCAAGTTACAGTTCCCCTTTATTTATACAAACGCTGACCAGCATTTTGCTGTTTGGTGGGAGCCTGAATATGATGCTCAAATAGATAGCGATAGTGTTGGATATGCAAAAATGTTGGGCGAAGGGAACTACCTTGCTACTGCTCCAAGAATCAAGAGTTGGAGCGAGTTTAAAAATACAATTTTGAAATTTGAAAATGGAGAACTGAAGGGAAAGCAAGGAACCATGAGCAAAGAGATGAACGACCAAATGCAAGGCTTTTTGAAGCACTTACAAGATAAAAATAAAAAGAAAAATAGTGGTTGTATGGGTGTTGCTTTAATTCTGTTTGTTTTTAGTTCTAGTTTATTATACGGAATATCAAAATTGATTTTTTAATGACAGTATTAATTAAAATCACTCTTGCTCTATTATTTTTCATTTGCTTGGCAGATATGCCTTACGGATACTATCAATTTGTAAGGTTTGCTGGACTAATTGGATTTGCAGTTTTAGCTTATCAGGCAAACCAAAAAGGGCGACAGACGGAAATGGTAATTTATGGCGGACTGGCTTTGTTATTTCAACCGTTTTTTAAAATCGCACTTGGCAGACAAATATGGAACATAGTTGACGTAATTATTGGAATAGGACTTTTAATATCAATATTTATTAAACGGAAGGAAAGCCAGCCCTAAAAGCAAGCACATTTGCAATTCGCACAAGCCTAAGCACAGACCAAAAATTGCAAAAGAGCTTGCTTTGCCAACGCAGACAAAAATTGTTTTTAAAAAATTTCCCAACGCTTCTAAAATAAATAAAAATACACCAACACACAGCCCGACAAACACAGCAGACAATGACACGAAAAATCAATATTGACAAGGTATACAACGAAACGACAGAAGGAAGGCCAGCAGGTAACAAGGTATTGCCAAAAGCGGGGGTGACGTGCATTTATGACACTTTTGTGCTTAACCGAACTTTAGTTTTTCAAATCAACAGTTGTGCTGAAATGCCCCGCCTTCGGCAATACCCAAACCGTTATGCGGCATTTTTAAAAACGACACAGAAACATTGAGGTTAACTTTAATCATATTGACAATTACGTTTGGACTTGTGAGTTGCGACTTTACAAAATCTCCTGGGACTTATACTGAGATATCGAGAGTTTACTCTCCCGACAGTTCTAAATGCTTGTTGACCTATCGTTACGAGCAAGGAGCTTGGGACGGAAGTAGAACATCGTTAACGACAATAATGAATGCTGTCGACACATTTAAACAAGGCGCAAATTTTTCCTATTCAAGCCTCGACTTTGACAATATATACTGGAGCGGAAACGACACGGTAATTATTGCTGAAAATTTTACAGAGTTTGTCAGTAATAATAAATCAAACTTGCGGGACACAATTCTAAAAGGAATTGTAATAAAAGTGAAACAAATAGATCCAATCGACAGTTCTTTCCAGCGAAAAATATTTTATCGTGACACTTCGCCCAATGATAAGTATGATCTTGTTGTTTACAAGTATATAAAGCCGGTTAACGGAAACTATTTTCTAAACATTTCTATAATTAATCAGGGCGATAGCATACCCAAATTCGGAAATTTTTATATTTCAAAATATGACTTCGACTGTTTTACAGATATTCGATGGGACAAAACAAGCACCTTAGACATTAAAGTTTCTGAAAGCTGTTACTATGCTTTCACGGACTATCTTGTAAAGGGCAGACCAGACATAAAATATAAAGTCCAAATTAATGACACGATTAAAGGAAATATTCAAATGTATATGCAATGACAAACAAAAAACGACCGCATAACAGCACATTTGCAATAGGCGGGGTTTCGCGCTCCGCAGACAGTTTTGTGGTAGCCGAAAGTTCAGTTCTCCGCATGAACTTTTGTGCTGAAAATCCCGCCCATCGCAAATCTGCAAAACGTTATATGCTATGCGACACGTTAAGCGTAAGGATTTAAGTCTTCATAACAACTATTTATTCTTTCTAACAAATCTGAATCAATATGATTTGATTCTTCCCATTTAATCAAATCTTTCAAAAGCCTATGGACTTTATAAAAAGGACCATTTTTTAAATCGCTAATAATAGAATGCAATTCAGTGTTTGGTTTAATTGAAACTATTATATTAGTTTCGTCATTACAAACCAAATCCACATTTTTTTTGTCCATTTCTAAATAAATAGTTTCGCCTAAAAACTTACCATTTTCATATAATGGTTCTGAAGTTTCAAAAAAACAATGTTCGTTGTCTTTGGTTAGAAAAATTGATGATTTTGTACTCATTTTGACTAAATTTTACACCCCTATAAAAAAGCACAGCATATAACAGGGGTTTTGCTATATGTGGGCAGAAGTACTAATATTCAGCATCGTACTTCTATGATGCTTTTGTGCTATTATTGGGCTGTGGTGCTACTATTCCCACA
>DEQQ01000065.1 GCA_002360455.1 Saprospiraceae bacterium UBA3362 | reverse complement strand
AGACAATGTAAGAATTGACATCAATGGACCCGAAATTCCTATTTTAGACGGCAGTGCCAAACATTTTGTTGAAGCCATAAAGTCCGCAGGCATTACGGAATTAGAAGCTGAAAAAGAACAATTCATCATCCAAGAATCACTGTCATTTAAAGATGAAGAAACAGGAGCCGAATATATGGCCCTGCCATCCAACAAATTTGAAGTAACTACCCTGATTGATTTCAATTCCAAAATCCTAGGGCAACAGTATGCCACTTTGGAGACTATTGATCAATTCAATACCGACGTCGCTCCCTGTAGAACATTTGTTTTTTTGCACGAGTTGGAACAATTGATTGAACAAAATTTGATCAAAGGAGGTGATCTTGATAATGCTATCGTTATTGTAGATCGTTTGATGAGTCAGGATGAATTGGATTTATTGGCTAAAAAATTGGGCAAGCCTAGTGTCAAAGTAGACAAAGAAGGGGTTTTGAATACTACCAAACTGCAATTTTCTAATGAACCTGCGCGACACAAACTTCTCGATGTTGTCGGAGACTTAAGCTTGTTAGGAAAGTCAATTGTTGGCAAAATTGTATGCAAAAAACCGGGGCATAAATCCAATGTCGAGTTCACAAGATTTTTAAAAAGGAAGTTCACTGAACAGAATAAACTTAGAAATATTCCCGTTTATGATCCCGACAAAACCCCTATTTTAGATACCATACAAATTCAAAAAATACTGCCTCACCGATTCCCATTTCTTCTTGTAGATAAGATTATAGAAATGGCGCCAAATTATGTAATCGGAGTAAAAAATATAAGTTTTACGGACAGTTGTTTTCAGGGGCATTTTCCAAACAACCCTGTTTATCCCGGAGTATTGCAAATAGAGGCATTGGCTCAAACGGGAGGAATTCTCGCCATATCTACACAAGAAGACCCTAGCGGTTGGGACACTTATTTTGTCAAAATTGATCAAACCAAGTTTAAACAAAAAGTCCTCCCGGGTGATTCGTTAATAATGAAAATGGAACTCGCCGCACCTATAAAACGCGGAATTGTCCAAATGAATGGAACCGCTTACGTAGGCAATAAGTTGGTATGTGAAGCCGTTTTAACCGCCCAAATTGTCAAACGATCAGAATCAAATCATAATGAGTAATATCAATCCTAAAGCAGTTTTGGGTGAAGGCACGATAGTCGAACAATATGCAACTATCGGTGGAGATGTCGTCATTGGAAAAAACTGTTGGATTGGTCCTTATGTCACGATAATGAATGGCGCAAGAATTGGTGACAATGTGAAGATTTTTCCCGGAGCTGTTATCAGTGCTATCCCTCAAGATCTAAAATACAACAACGAAGAAACCACTCTAGAAATAGGAAACAGCACTATTATTAGGGAATATTGTACACTCAATAAAGGCACCGTAGCCAGCAAAACCACCAAAATAGGATCTAACTGTTTGCTTATGGCTTATGTTCATGTTGCTCATGATTGCTTTATAGGAAACAATGTTATTTTAGCAAACAATGTGAATCTTGCCGGCCATATTGATATCGACGATTATGCCATTTTAGGCGGATTAACTGCGGTGCATCAGTTTGTAAAAATTGGAAAACATGTGATGATAGGCGGAGGCTCATTGGTAATGAAGGACGTGCCTCATTATGTGAAGGCTGCTCGCAACCCACTTTCTTATGAGGGTGTAAATTCTGTTGGATTAAAACGAAGAGGCTTCTCTCAAGATCGAATTCATGCTATTCATGAGATCTACAGATATCTTTTTGTTAAGAATAGGAATATCACCACCGGAAAGCAAATGGTTTATACAGACTTGCCGGATTCTGAAGACAAGCAATTGATTTTGGAGTTTATCCAAAGATCTGAGAGAGGTATAATGAAGGGAATGTACAGAGCCTAGTATTGGATGGAAATTGTCGCTCAGTCCGTTTGGAAAAAATACAATAAACACTGGATAATATCCGACTTCAATTATCATTTTAAACAAGCTAAAACTTACGGAATAACAGGTCCCAACGGGAGTGGAAAGTCCACACTCATGGCTATTCTTTCGAAGCAGTTAATCCCGAGCAAAGGGTTGGTCCAATACAATGACAACAACGGAATTCAGATAAATCCTACAAGCGAATCACAGTTGATTTCATTCACTGCTCCCTATATCGAATTGTATGATAGTTTGAGTTTAAAAGAATCTATACAATTTCATAATCAGTTCCGTCCTTTTTATTCTACAATAGGCTATGAAGATTGTATTGACCAGTTGGAGTTAAAAAAATTTGAACACCAACGACTGCAAAGCTTTTCATCCGGAATGAAACAAAGAGTAAAACTGGCCATTTCTATTTTTACTCAGAGTGAAATTCTTTTACTTGACGAACCGGGTTCCTTTCTAGATGACTATTGGCGAAAAAAATATTCACATTGGATTCAATCTTATGCAAATAACCGAATTGTGCTTATTTCATCTAATGATGCAGATGATTTTTCATTAGTTGATGAATTCGTGCCATGGCATCCGCAATAAATTTACTCAAAGGGTATTCCATTATCAATAAAAATACCTTTGACTTATCGGATTATTTTTTTGTGAGCTTTGGTTTTTCCGCAGATTTCTTGGGAGCTGCTGTCTTCTTAGGCGCTGCTGTCTTCTTAGTTGAAGTTTTCTTTTGCTTTGGAGCAAAAGCGCCGGGTATCTGTTCTTCAATTATTTTAATAAATTGTTCTTTACTCATTGAAGCTGCTAATTCAGATGTTACTTTCTGACCTTCCCATTTTGGAATAGAAATCATCTTCTTCCCAAACTTTATATAAGGTCCCCATCGTCCATTTTCTACACTGAATTTTTCTTCCGCAAACTGATGGATATATCGATTTGATTCCTTCTCTTCTTTTGCATCAATCAATGGAATAGCTTCCTTAATGGTTATGGTATCAAAATTAATTCGCTTAGGAACATTAATAAACAAGCCGTTCCATTTTACAAATGGCCCAAATCTGCCCTTGCCCTTGGTCACAGGCAGATCTTTGTAATGACCTATTGGCGCATCTTCTTCTTCCTTGGCATCAATGATCTGAATGGCTGTATCCATTTCAACAGAAAGAGGATCCAAGCCTTTGGGAAGTGAAATAAACTTCTCTCCAAATTTTACATAAGGCCCAAAACGACCGGCTCCAATGCTCACAGCTTGACCCAGATAAACACCCAGTTCTTTTGGCAATTTGAACAAATCCATTGCATCTTCGAAGCTGATGGTCTCCATACTTTGACCCGGCCTAAGATTGGCAAAACGAGGTTTTTCTCCCTCCGGCAACTCATCGCGATCTCCTATCTGAACCACCGGCCCAAATCGAGTTAATTGTACCAAGACTTTTCTATTGCTCAAGGGATCTATTCCAAGATCTCTTCTTCCCTTGGCTCGCTCGCCGGACTCCATTACATTGGTAACTGTTTCATGGAATGGCCAATAAAACTCATCAATCATCTTGACCCAATCTCTTTGGCCTTCAGCTATTTCATCAAATTCTTTTTCGATCTCAGCCGTAAAACCGTAATTCATAATGTCAGTAAAATGCTCCGACAAATAATCACAAACTACTGCTCCAGTAGCGGTTGGAAAAAGATGATTTTTGCTTGCCCCGGCATTCTCTATTTCAATATGTTTTGCAATTTTGGATTTTTCTAAGGTCAATCGAATCGCTTGCCGTTGGATAGCCTCTCTGCTTTCCTTAACCACATAACCCCTATCTTCTTCCATAATTTTGGAAATGGTTGGTGCATAGGTTGACGGCCTTCCGATTCCCAATTCTTCCAATTTTTTCACAAGACTTGCCTCAGTATACCGCGGCAAAGGCTTGGTGAATTTTTCTGAGGCTGTGATGGAGCTATACTGTAGTTGATCTCCTGCCTTTAAAGGAGGGAGCAGTCCGCTTTCATCATTTTCTTCATCATCTGTAGATTCAATATATAGCTTCAGGAAACCATCAAACAACAGCACCTCTCCTTCTGCTATGAACTGATGATCTTTTACTTTCGAAATAGAAATTGTAGCCTGTGTTTTTTCTAATTCTGCTGCCGACATTTGAGAAGCCATTGCACGCTTCCAAATGAGTTCATACAGCTTTTGTTGATCCGAATTTTCTCCCGCGTTACGAAGATCCATGTAGGTAGGACGGATGGCTTCGTGCGCCTCTTGAGCATTGGAATTTTTGGACTTGTATTGTCTTGTATGGACATATTCTTGGCCAAACTGTTTTTGGATCTCCTGTGCCATAGCCGTCAATGCAAGTTCACTTATATTTGGAGAATCTGTTCTCATATAGGTAATAAAACCGGACTCATACAATTTTTGAGCCGCACCCATTGTTCTGTTTACTCCAAATCCAAGCTTTCTACTTGCTTCTTGTTGCAATGTTGAGGTAGTAAATGGAGGTGCGGGATATCTTTTAGCCGGTTTAACTTCGACATTTTCTACTTTATAAGCGGAGTCTGCACAGGAGGTCAAAAACTGATTAGCTTCTTTCTCCAAGGCAAATTGGTGATTCAGTACAGCCTTAAAACTGGTTTGTTCTCCTTGCTTATTTTTTGCAGGAAATATTGCCTCCACTCTGTAAAAAGGAGTCGTTTTAAACTCTTGTATTTCTCGTTCTCTTTCTACTACCAATTTTACTGCGACAGACTGTACTCGGCCTGCCGATAGTTTATTTTTTACTTTTCGCCAAAGGACTTCTGACATTTCGAACCCCACCAATCTGTCCAAAACCCTTCTGGCCTGCTGTGCATTAACCAAATTAAGATCTACATTTCTTGGAGACTGAATGGCTTTTTGGATGGCGGGCTTTGTAATTTCTCGAAATACTATTCGATTTACGGTTTTGGGATTTAGACCTAATACCTCACAAAGATGCCAAGATATAGCCTCTCCCTCTCTATCCTCGTCCGTCGCCAACCAAACTTCATCTACTTTTGGAAGCCAGTCCTTTAGCTCTTTTACAACTTTGACTTTCTCAGGGCTGACGATATAGTTCGGCTTAAATTTTTTGTCTATTTCAATTCCCTTTGTCCCTTTTTCTAAGTCTCTGATGTGCCCGTAGGATGACTTCACTTTGAACTCCTTACCAAGGTATTTTTCTATTGTTTTTGCTTTGGCAGGTGACTCTACGATTAACAGCTTATTGGCCATATCTTTTTTAACTTAGTTTCTCTTAAGAGCCGCAAAGCTATTCATTTTGAGTAAATATGCAAGAGTTTCTTCCTATTTTATTGCATACATAGAAAACAGAAGCAAGCGTAAATTACTCATTGTGAGGAGGTTTGTACCTTGTTTCTTTTTTGAGGACAGGCTTCTTTTTAAGTTCTTCCTCCATTTCTTTTTTTCTTTTATCCTTATATTGCTTGACCAAATCATCTTCGTTTGTAGGCTTCGCAAGCAAGCTTCTGTGGTATGATCTTAAAATCAGATCAATCATATCATCCGGAAAGCTGACCCCTTTCATTTTATAAAAATGACTGAGCCTGCTCCCCTCTTCCAGTGACCAGTTCAATAAAATCCAACGTCCGAGGCTAAAGTGGAGTTTGCTGGCAATGGTGTCTTCGGGTGCAAGTTTTAGTTTATCTCTGCCTTCCGGAGAGGACAGTCTGTTCAACTCTTTGATGGCATCTTCTGTGTTGACCGGAATATAGACATCATTGATCCTGCTCATTTGAATTCGTTGTTCGTAGCTTATTTTCTTCTGTGCCGCCTCCTTAACATTCGGGTCGGTGGGCTTAATCTCTTGCGCACACAAGCCAAGTTCCAATAATATTAATAACAATAAAAAGAAATAATTCAGTTTCATATATCCGATTAATTAGTAATCTTAACAACAAATGAGTCTAATATAGTTTCGATAGAATCTTATTTAAGAAAAAATTAATATCAAATTATGTATAAGCTCTCCGATGCATGAACCTGAAGTATTGGTGAAATCGAATTTATAAAATATTGAGTTATCTGGACTTCCCTCGCTAAAGTGGACAGATTGAATACCAATAAGGCTACTAATATATAAACTTTATGTATCCGTACAACAAACAGCATCTTGCATAAGCAAGGCAGAGCAAATACCTTTGCAAAAAAGGAAGAATGGATTTCAAAGAATTGCAAAGCAGGATTAAAGCAAGTGGCAAAAAGCTAGGACATTTTTTAAAAGAGGCGGGCATACCCATCCATCAGTATTATTACCACAAGCGAAAAACCGATCAAACTAAAAATAAAGACAATTATGATTTTGTGCAAATCAAAGAGAGTGACAAAGCTTTTGTCGGCGAGCTGACAAATTTTCAAATAGATCAAATAGTTATTGAGTACAAAAACGGAGTAAAGCTCCATGTTCAGAGTCCACTTACATTAGAAGGGTTGAAAAAAATGATACAACTGGAGATATGATTCCATTCACGAGTCAACATCGTTATTTCGTTTATCAAGGTATTGTAGATTTTAGAAAAAGCTTTGATGGACTGTTTGGAATCATTAAGCACAGCATGGGAAGCAATCCATTGGATGGAAATGTATACATATTTTTCAACAAACGCTATAACCAGATTCGATTGATGGTATATGACCAGGGAGGTCTAGTACTATTGAGTAAAAGATTAGAACGAGGTACATTTGAAACAATTAATTCAGAAAATCAAACGAACACACAAATCACTTGGACGCAATTAATGTGTGTGATTCAAGGAATAAAAATGACTAGCTTGCAATATCGAAAATGGACTTCCTCACCATAGTGGACAACCTAAACACCAATTAAACTGCTAATATATGAACTTTTTCATAAAAAGCCTCTAATAGAGATTATCCATTTAATAAAAGTTGAAACCATTATGCTTAAACAAAATCTACCCATGTAGAAATGCAATTCCCTACTGCCGAGAGCGAAAATAAAAAACTTCTCCTTCTAACTACTCTCGACTCAAAGACTAGCCACTATTCTGCCAGTTATCTTCGGGGATGGTTTGCTATAAAGAGTTAATTTCCTAATTTAATCCATTTGCAAGTATTCCATTTTGAATTATTAGATTTCCATGAGAAATAATAAATTCCGTTATCCAAATGCGATACGTCTATGGTTTTCTCATGTAAATATTTTATGTGATCTTTTATTACGAGCCTGCCAGAAACATCTACAATATTAAATGAAATGTTAGGATTATTTTCCAGCTTTATTAATTTGATTTCACATTTTACAATATTAGATTCTAAAATTTCTTGTTTATTATTATTTACTTTAACTACATTTGTTCTTATGATATCAGGTCTTATGGAATCACAAGGGATAGAGTCATAATTAATTAGGCCATACACTGGATCAAAAAAACACCTAAGTTTAAAAAAAATATTACGATCTGATTTACAATTGAAACCTGCATAAAAAAGATAATCATTTGTGGTACCGAATCGCTCAAATTGAAATGGCTCTCCACCTTTAAAAAAACAAGTAGGCTTCAGTTTTTGCTTAATTTGTGAGAAACCCAATGAGCTATCTACGCTATACTCTTTGAGTTCAAATGGTACAACTTCTGGTCTATTGATATTAGCATGATCTTCCATGCTTAGGCCTACTATGTTCTGTGTTGTATTACCGCCACTAAAATCGTACAGGAGGTAAAAAGAATCTTTTAAGAATCTATATATATAAAAGCCATCTTGATAAATATATTCATCAGGCAGGGCGGAAACTGTCTTTTGCTCATTTTTATCTGTATCTAGTTCACGACTTATAAGTTTTTTACATTTCTTACCATAAATTGTTGTATCGATGCTTACTTTGATTTCTCTATTTTTGAAATATTCATCTCCCATCCATGTTGATATTTTAACTTCATAAGTCCACTTGGCTCCAATTGGAGCATATTCGATTTGAGCATAGGAATGGGACAGAATTAGACTAAGAATAAGTAAAATTTGAATTTTCATTTGAATGAATTTTTTTATGTTTTTTATATAACGATCAGTGAGCCTATTTGTATCGTCTTATCCTTGGTATTTATTCTATAATAATATTTTCCTTTGGGATAATTATTAAGATGGATTATTTCTTTTTTTTCTGAAATATACCGATTGGTGACAAATTTTCCTTCACTATTGTATAAGATTAATTCTGTATTTAGCTTTATCTCCTGTATGGATTGTAGAATAAAATGGTCTATAATGGGATTGGGATAGAAGGTAAATAGTTTCTCTTGATCTGGAAATTTTTCATATTCCTTTACGGCCGTTATTATTTGCAAGCTATCATCACAATATCCATTAAAACAACCATTGCTATCTAGTCTTACCACATAAATATTAGCAGAAAGTAAAGTAGAGTCCTCAGAAATACTTCCAATATTTCCACAAATTACCAAATCTCCATCTTCTTCTTCTATCCCAGAATGGAAGCGGATACTGCGCAAACTCCGATATTCGGAAATTCTTCGATCCCATTTGACTAATCCCTCTGGAGAGACACGCACTAACCACCCTGTTATATAGTGCTGTTCTTTATTGATAATTCCAGGATTATGATCATTTCCACATATGATGATATCACCGTTTTTTGTGACAAATGTGCCAAATATATTTTTATCACGTTTGCCGTAAAAAGGAAGTGTCCATTGTAGGTTTCCATTTTTATCATACTTCACTATTTTGGATGAGAATTCGGCAGTATCTCGAAATCTATAGTCTCTCTGCTGCATCCAGTTGACTACACATCCGCTATCTTTTGTTATGGAAAAATCAGGATGTTGAAAATACATATCATCCAAAGTATCATTCAGAATTCGATCCCAAATTATTTCTCCTAAAGAGTCAAATTTATACAATTTAGCAAATCCTCTCCAATCCAAATTTCCACAAATTTTTGTAGAGTAAAAATTTCCATCTTGACATCGGTCATAGTTAAATAATTCTTCTCTAAAATAATTTTCAGTATGAGTAAATTTAGTAAGTTCATTAAATTCTGTATCAAATGTCCATACCTGAGAAGAATCTGCTCCATGCTTTTTATAATCATGCCAAAAAGATAGATTTACATACAGTTTATTATTATAATAATTAATATTTCTACCAAAACGAATTACAGGATATACAGGATATTGTTTTTCTTTAATGAGTTTACCATTTAAATCAAACTTGATGAGTCTAAAATTACTTAATGGGAGATAATTATAACTAAGAACCAAATACAGAAAATTTTCATCTGTAGTAAAACATGCATCATGCGTAGTAGGGGAAATACTATCCAATTCCATTTTCCATATTACATTTCCTTTTTTATCTATTTTGAGTAAGCCGGTACAAAAATTGGATTGACCATCGCATAGATTGCTACTCATGATATAATAATAGTCATCAATATCCAAAATTTTCCATCCAGAGTCGCTATCTCTATTAATATCATATATTTTACTCCAATTGTCTTGGCAATATAAATTTTGAAACTGAAACAATATAAAAGTGAGACATAAATAGAATACTAGATTTATTTTCATTTGGCTAATTTTAAAATTAAGGGTGTCAAAAATGACACCCTTGTGATAAAATAATTTTTACTTTAAAATTGCAATTTTCTGTGTGTGAATACTTTTACCACTAGAATCTTTAATAGTTAATAAGTATAAACCATTTTCAAGATTTCTAGTATCTACTTTGAATTCCTTTTGATTCATCGATTTACTTGTTAATCTTCTCTTCCCATTTAATTCTGAAATTTCGATTTGATAATTTTCTAATAAATTTTGATTTCTAGAAATTGAAATTTCTGATTGTGCTGGATTTGGAAATACATTAAAATCACCATCATGAGAATTCACTCTTGATCTGTTTTCTGGAGTGTTTATAGGATCAGATTCAGGAATAATGACAGAAAAACTCATTCCATTTAATAAGGCCAATAATCCTCTTGCATAGGTTCTACTTGGGAGTTCAGTTTCTGCGGCATAGAGTAAATATGACTCTTGTGAAGCCGCCAGTTCAAAATTGCTCCCTTGTACTAAACGAGCTAAATTAATTTGCTGGATTTGCTTATACTGCAGTAGATCTGGAGTGAGGTTAGGCATTGCTGATAATTGAGCTGATGCTGCAGAATAATCTCCTTTTTTTAGTAAAAGTGAATATAGGATCCTTCTTTCAGTAGCATCAAAATCGGGATTTAAAAGTGCAATAGCACCGTCAATATTTCCATCCGTAATTTGTTGTCTGATACCATCTCTCAAAATTTGCATTCTATAATCTTTGACTTCATGATAGCAATTTCGAATATAATTATCTGCTGGATTTGAATTGACTTGTGTTAATAAATTTCCTTCTATCTGTCGGATTCCATCTAGACCATTTGATGACGGTAGGTTTGGAACCAAAGATACTACACATGGCGTAATAAACGGAGGAGGAATTGGAGGCAAATTAGCAGCACATCCTGTTGGATAAATGGATGTTGTTGTTTCTTCGTAATTATTCAATCCACCATCGGCTCTACTTCCTACTGGATCATGACAAATTAAATCATTTGGGTCACATCTTGTTTGTACATTGCCCAGAGTTTTGAAATATTCAAACTCCATTACTCGTGCTGCCGATCCTATTATGTCCATCGGAGATTTGAAACAATTTCCAGCAGGATAACTAGGGTTGCCTTGTTCAGAGCGTATTATAGCAATTCCATTGTATCTTTGGAAATTAACTGCTGTAGAAACGTCTGCTGCAAAACAATTATTCAAAAATTGGGTCTGCTCATTATTTCCTGCAAATTCTATTCCAGTTGGAGTTCTGCTAAATGAATTGCAGTTGATGAAGTTTTTATCATCTTGCGTAATTGCACTAAGGCATGATTTATTTTTTATTTTATCGAAAACATTATAAGATATTTCATAAAGAGTCCTTCCTTCTATAACAACACCTTGACCATCTCCAGTTTGAGCATCAAAAAATTGATTATTTTTCACCACTACTTTATCTAATGTAGAATTTGAAGAACAGTAAACATGCCTTGAGTTATTTTTAAAATAATTTGGAGTTGTATTTAGTCTTCCGATTTCAAGTTCAAAGGCCGCATAATCTGTATTATAGGATTCTATGCCTGTACCAAGTGGTATATTTTGAAACTGATTATGATTAAAAATACTAGCACTAAAATCTATACCCATAATACCTGATCTATCTAGTTTGTCAAATCTATTTCTTTCAAAGCGAATCCCATTGCAAGCCCAAATAGTAACACCTAAAGTTCCGTCTATATTGGCTGCTGGTTCTGAAAATAAATTATTAATAAAAGTACTATTATTTTGCAAATCATATTTCATGAATTCTACCGCCCTTCTATTATTAATAAAATAACTATTCTCAGCATAAATAAGTCCTCCAGCATTTGCCCAAGCACCAGCACCTCCTAATGCCCAAGAAGCAGTAGAAATTCCTGTTCTTGCCCTAGAAATTGTACTACCATTGATCACTCTTACAATTCCTGCTTGCCCTGTAGTTGGGATTGAATTTTGTTGGGGTTGTGCTGCACCAGGATTCCCCCAAACTTGAATTCCAGGCCAAAATTCATTTGGACATAACTCAGTTAAATAACCGCCATTCACAGTTAATCTAGCGCCTCTTCTCACTTCAAGGTAAGCTTGTGAAGCAAACCTTACTTCACATGTGATTTCAAGATGAGCACCAGGCATAATCCGCACAGGTTGATTAATCATTTTAAATTTGTCCCAAAGTTCATATCCTGTTATTTCAATGGGAGATGGATTGTTTGTACAAGGTGCATATTGAAAATGTGCACAATTACGTGAATAAACATTTTCAAATGCCAATTTCCATTGACACGGAGTCAATGCATTAGCCTCTGCATTGTACCCCATCATATTTTTACTTCCCGAGTTCCAAGTACAGCAACCTACTGATGCGGCTGATCCGCAAGGACTTGTGGGAATACCTCCGCATCCACATTCTGCATTTACATCTATATCGATTCCTTTACATTCATTCTCTGGAGAAAATGAATGACAAAGTCCAAATGTATGAAATAACTCATGTGCATAAAGACCTGCAAATGCCCACCACCCAAATCCATTATTCGGAACCTGAGAAACGTTATAATAGGCTCCATATAAAGTAGCAATGTTATTACACCCTGTAGTTCCATTTACATAACCATTGAGTGAATATCCAGGATACCCATTATACATAATTATATGAAAAACCTTATCACCATATGGTAAAGTTGACGGTAATTGATCCCAGTACCATATTCCACCATATAAATCAGCAGGATTTGAAGCTTCCGTATATAGTTGTGATCTTATTTTAGAGTCACCTAATTTATTTGCGAGACTGGTTGGACTTGCTACTAAATTTGCCATTTTATTATTAAACTCATTCAAAAATAGGTTAGCGTAAAGATTACCATTTTTCGGATCAGAACTAGGCAAAGGACCAGGATAGAAGTTACCATATGTTCCTTTTACATAATGAATATTAATTTTCATTACTACATTTGGAAGCTGTTCTAGATCCTCTACAGATTTTAGACAATTAGAGCTTATTCCTTCTCCAGGTGGCTCAGGAATTGATTGAGATGTTGAATTTGTAAAACAATTATATGTTTGACAAAAAGAATTTTGAGTAATGAATAAAACTGTTAATAAAAAAATTAATAACTTTTTCATTTTAAATCGTTTTTGAAAAAATTAATGTAGGTACTTTTGACCTTTCGCTCACCTACGAGCTAAGAACTTACCTGACAAGTTCCAATCTGATTTGAGGGCCAGCTGTCAGAATTATTGAGACCCCGTCATCAAAATATTATTCTAAGAAACACTTCTCCGAAGCCTGACTACGGTATTTTGGATGGCAAGTTTTATTTTTTCTTCTTTGTTATTTTGGCATCCAAGGTTATAGTCGATTTTTCTTGTCTTTAATTCTTTAATAACATCTCTTTTCTCGCGCTTTTACAATGCGACAATTTCCTTTTATCCGAGGCATTTACACAAGCTAAGGGCAAAAAGATCTAGTAATAAAAAATACTGGAACCGGTATTCTGTATTCATAAGCTAAGGGTTAGACCTCCTCAAAAAAGTG
>DEQQ01000016.1 GCA_002360455.1 Saprospiraceae bacterium UBA3362 | reverse complement strand
CCTGTAATGGTAAAAAAGGAATCATGCTTTTCTGCAGTAGATCCGGTAAGAGGTTGAAACCAATGTGTATAATGTGTTGTGCCTTTTTCCATTGCCCAAGCTTTCAGCGCCGCTGCAATTTGATCTGCCAATTCACGAGAAATTTTTTGACCCTGCTGGATAGAATTGCTATAGGCTTTATAAGCATCATTAGAAAGATAGGCTTTCAATTTTGCATCAGTAAATACATTTTCAGCATAATAGCTGGAGATTTTTTTGTTCTCTCTTTCCTTCGTGTTTTTTGGTCTGGAGAGGAAGAGACTTAAAGCAGTACTGCGATGATTGGACATATAGATTTAATTTTAATGGGACAAAATTAAAATAATTTGAGCTAAAATTCCCTAATTCATCAAATAAAGTACAAAAAATTTACAAAATATTTGAATAAAATGCCATTTTGGGTTAAAAATAGCGAAAATATTTTAAAAATTTATTTTTTGGGCCTGCCCCTTCGGGTCGCGCTGTTTCGGGCTTTGGTGCTTTGCACCGGCACTCCGTGCCGCCCTGTCCATCGCTCAGGCAAAGTAGTAAAAGGATTAAACCTACAGACTCAAAATAATATTGAAGTTTATCAAAGACAAGTTTTCAAATCATGCTAATCGGTGGTTCATTCATTATAGCCGGATAAGAGAACATCTTTTATGATGAACGATTCTATACTACCCATTTGTATTTTTTCTAAACAACTTAGCTCCATTTAAAAAGTAACTAAGTTTAAGGCTTAGTTGATTGGATTTTGCAGAGGACAACAATTGTTCCAATTGATTTCCATAGTTTGGAGCTTGTTTATTCTGAATACTTTCATATTGATCGGCAGTGTTTTTCCAGATTAAATTTATGAAGCTTCCAGGCCTTAACTGCCATTGTACCACAGCATCAAGGTTGAAATACTGAACGGCAAAATCTCGTAAAGCAGAATAGTTAGTAGCAGATAAACTTCCATTTTCTTCCAGCCTATAAAATTTATTGATGATGACACTTGAGTGATAATGTCTTGCCACAAGGCTAAAACTGGTCGTTTTATGAAAATTGTACACTATGTAAATTGTATTGCTCAAAGTTACTTGAGCTCTTTCAGCGCAGATAATTTCATTATTCTCTAGTTTAGTATTAAATCCTCTTTCATTCTGAATTGGATTGTAAAACAGATTGTAAAATACACTGAACTTGTCGCTAAAACGATAAGAAGGTTCCAAAGCAAAACTTAGATTGTAATAATTTTTTCGCGGTTCCAAACTACTTCCTATGTAAGCATACAAACGAAGTTTTTTTCTTGAGTCTGAATTGAAATTTATTCCGTTATTCCAATAAGGTAAGACCCTTATTTTTTTACCCGGAGTTCTTGGTTCGTTGAAATCATAAGAATGAAATGGCTGTATATAGTTCCACATATTGATGCTGCCTTGATTTTTAAGCCCTGCCCAAAATCCAATATTCGAAAACCAACTTGAATATTGCTTCGGAGAATATTGATTTATATACCCTCCATTTAACCACCAGTTGGATGAATTGAATAATTTTCCGGCAGAAGTTTGATTATAGTTTACCCCAATTCCTGTAGTCATTTTGTTGTTTCCAGAGAAGTAGCCAAGATCTGAGGGATCCCAATTTTTACTTATGGTTTCATTCCAAATTGACCAATTGAAATGACCATTAAGTTTCCTAATGCTTGATTCTGTATTGTAACCAACTGTTTCATTTTTATTGTGACTGAATATCTGAGATAACTTTCCAACAATAGAAAGTTGATAGTCATTTTTTTTGTCTTTTTGAATATACTCAATTCCGGATACATTAGCATCCCTATTCTGACCCTCTCTCATAGTATTGGCGTTAATAAAGGATACAGACGAATTGTAGGGGAGTATTTTCTGTACTACAGATACATTATTATTGGTCAAGGGAGCGGTCATTACTTTCCTTTCAGTATTATTTTCTGAATTTTTTAGCTTGGCAAAGCTTGGCGCAGAAACAGCATTGAAGACTCCAAATCCCCATTTGCTTCCTGTTCTTCCAGAAACTTTTGAGGCATTGTACAATTGAGACTGGAAAGGATTGGATACAATAATTTCATTTTCCTTTAGTTCAGAGCCTACATTCCAATAATTTATTGGAGTACCTCCAATTCTTCTAGAATAGAAAATATTGCACTTATTGAATAGGTCTACTGCTTCAGTAAAAAAAGGTCTTCGTTCTTCAAATCGTTGTTCGAATGGAGTGAGGTTTAGAATTTTTTGATCCGATTGAACTTGCGAAAAATCAGGAATGAGTGTGGCATCCAAAGTAAAATTTTCGTTTATTCCGTATTTAATATCTAAACCTCCGGCTATTCCTTTCTGATTCTCGAATGGATTGGATCCTTTGGTTGCGTTGAGAATTGGAATCCTGAAGTAGTTCAACGAAATATAGGGATTGAATGAAAGTCTTAAGGGTGTTTTCAAGTTTTCAATTCCCACCATATCTCCATATTGTCTCACCAATCCATTTACATTTGGATTTATAGCCTGCCAAGATGATGTTTCGCCTATCCTTTTCACAAACCTTGTGAATTGCAAACCCCAGGTTTGTTTTGGATTTTTTGGAAAACGGATATTAAATAGAGGGATTTTAATTTCTACAGTCCATCCATCGTTTTGTTTTTTAATTGCAGATTCCCAAACAGCATCCCAATTAAAATCAAAATAGCTCGTGCCAATCTGATTTTCGAATCTGCCTATTCTGGCGTCGGCCTGTATTCCGGCTGCCGAAACAATAAATCTGTATCCTGTTAAATCATCATTGTAGCTGTCAAAACTCACTGCAAAGTAATCTGAGTTGGAAGAGAGAAAGCCATCTCGAGGAGTGAGCTCTGTACTTAATTTTTCAGGATCATCATAGAGTATTGCTGCCACATAAATAAATTCATCTGTGTAAACAGTCATAACTTCTGATTTGAACTTGGGAGTCGTAAATGGTTGAGGTTCAAATTGAGTAAATTCAGATTGTCGTTCGGCCGAAAGCCAAGCAGACTCAGTGAGCATTCCATCGATTTGTATAGATTCTGCAATTCGATGAGTGTGGTATATTCTTTTTGGTAAAAGTGGTTCTTGAGAATTTGCTTCTGAGCAAAAGAGAATGGAAAGTAAAGCTATGCAAATGAAGGTAATCATCTTTGATAAATTTGAGATGGAAAATGGGATCTAATAATCAATGGAGATTGGTTCTGTATTTTCTGAACACAGGCTACAGGGGAAAAAGTAAGACAGAGAATTTAATTGTGCATAAACAAAGGAGGCTCTATGTGGATTATTCTATTGGTTTTAATAAAATTATAATCCTTTACTAGATAAAAAAAGATCTTTGGGCGAGATCGTTATCACGCCCTGATCACCCACAATATGAATTAATTTATTAACTAATTATTTTTTTATCTTGAAATGGTCACGCTGATGTTGAATTGACCCTCTATTTGAGTTTTGTTCTCATGCTCATAAAGTTGTTTTACTTTATCATACTCGTTTTGATTCAATTTTTTTCCATTGACCATCATAATTTCATTTGACCATTGAAAGCTAAGACGATCACCATGTTGAATATGGCCAAGTTCAATCATTTTTTCGTAAAGGGCGTCATGCCACTTTTCTTTGGTTTCGTTCTCCTTTAGCTTGTATTTCTTCTTGAATTCGTGATATGATTTTTTTAATTGAGATAATTTCTCTTTGATTTTAGCCACATCTTTATTAGATATATCGAGATGATCAAATTGTCTAACCTCTTGTGTAATTTGGTTCATGGCTCTTTGCAATTCTTCATCAATGTCAATCAACAATTCTTTGTCGTTCAATTTTAAATTGGAGAGTTCAATTTCAAGTTTTTGCAGACCCGAATTCAGATCCTTACATTGTTCTTCAAGTGCTTTTGAGTCAACTTTCAGGGATGATCCGGAATGATTGTTTAAGCTCCATCCGCCGGGGTTATTGGTCGTTTCCTTAATTATTTGTTTGTTTTTATAATCTCTGACGTACACTTGATCGGGACCATTGAAAACATCTTGTACAAGTTCATCATTTTTATATTTTCGCACTCTGGTCTCGCCGGTCTCTGAATTATTTTCTGTTATAATTTTATACCCATCAACATAGTGAATGGATTTGGAATTGAAATGAGCATGATCGCTATGATTCTCTGAAGAATGGGATTGACCCATGCCATAAGTTCCATTTAGGATGTTAAGCTCTAATTCCTGTTTTGCCGGATCATGAGTAGAATGAATTGAGTTCATTTCATTTGAACTCTGATCGGCATTGTTGTACTTTTTAGTCAGTACGGAATAGAAGTAATCTTCAAACTTTGAAAAATTTTCCGGACTTACCGATACGCCATTAAAATTGAGCTCGTACACTTTATTTTCTTTCACTACAATTCTGCTGGTAAGTTGATTATTGGTAAAAGTATAAACACCATCAGGGACATTTTTTCTTAGAATAAAAGAATCAATTTTGGACAAGGGGTAAATCGAGTCATTGAGGGTTATGGGGTTCATGTCTGCCTTATGTTTTAAACTTGCGTTTAAAGAAGTAAATGTTAATGCCATCAATACCAGACTAACAGAACACAAGCTGATCCATCGTTCTGTTGGTGTGTAAAATTCTTGTTTGGGTTGTAACATTCTTTTAACACGTTCAAGCAAATGAAATTTTTTATTGCCTAAAAATCCCAATGCCAATACCTGTTCCTGTACTTGCATCTGTTGCAATAACATAAGCGACCTTGCATACTTCAGAGGGTCGGTTCCGCAAGCGATGGCTAAATCATCACAGCAATGTTCTCTCTCTTCTCTAAGTTTGGAGGAAAGAAACCAAACCATAGGATTAAAGTAATAGATTAATTCCATCACAGACTGGATAAGGTTAACTAAAAAATCTTTTCTTGATACGTGAGCTAATTCATGAAGTAAAATGGCTTCTACATCTTGAGGATCCAACTTATTAATCCAGCCTACCGGAAAAAGAATCATCGGTTTTAGATGGCCAATGATCATCACAGAATGAACTAGAGCGGATTCGACTATTTCAATTTTTTTTGTAATTTTTAATTTCTTTTGAAGAGAGATCAACAGGTCTTCCCAATATTGGTCTACGGGAATATGATATTTAGATTTGATGTAATAAACAAAGCTTAAACCTCCTAAGAAACGAACTAAAAACGCCAACATTCCTATAAACCAAAACAGCATAATGAGATGAATATTCGTGTTGATGTATTGGGAGAAAGAGTTGAAATAGTCTAGCAATGGATGCGAGATGTTTTCTGTATTGTGAACAGGCTCTGAAGCAACAGATTGATTCAGCAAATTTGCAACGGGTGCAATATTGTTTATTGGATCAGGAACGGTTTCAACTTTAAGAGAAACTGAATCCATTTTTTGATCAAAAGTAGAATACAACTTGATGAATGTAACAGAGTTCACGGATAGAAATAGGATAGAGGCGTACAGCCATATTTTGTATTTGGTCTCCGGTGTTGTCTTGGTTAGAAATGACAAGAACAAACTTACTGCGAGTACTATGACAGCAGCTTGCCATAAGGAATGCAAAAAGGTCCATGAAAGACTGTAATACAGTTTGAAAATTTGTGGATTAAGAGCTTGCATAACCATTGTTTTTTTTGGAATAAAATAAATTATTTTTTGTTCTCTAAAGATTCGATTAGTGATTTGATTTGTGCCAATTCTTCTTTACTGGTTTCTTGGTTTCCGAGTAAATTCATGACAAGACTCGCCGCATTGCCCCTAAAAGCTTTATCGATGACTTCTGTGAGGACTGCGCGCTGTGTAATTTCTTCTTTTTGTACAGGGGAATAAATATGCACACGGTCTATGATTTCTCTCTGCAACATTTGTTTATCTAACATTATTTGCATTGTTTTTAGTGTAGAGGTATAACCTACCTCACGGCTTTTGTTGATTTCATCATTGACGAATCTTACATTCTGTGGACCATGCCTGTACAGAATGCTCAATATCTCTAGTTCAGAATCTGTAGGAATAACTTTTGTCTCTGTATTCATTTTTGTATCTATTTCTGTTGATGATGCAAACATACTACGATTTTAATCGTAGTAATATATTTGGCTACGATTAAAATCGTAATATAATACATATTTTTATTTATAATTTATTATAATCAGAAAAACAGTTAATAATAAATCTTTAAAATTTATATTTAATAATTTTTAGGGGATTTTCCTTGAGCGATTTGGTAGTACAAAACCGGCTAATGTCACGACAATAAGGTAAAGAAAGGGCTGTTTTTAATTAGTTGTAGCTTGTTTAGTTTGAATCGAAATGTGCGTGAGGAGGCCGGAAGCTGTCCCAAAGGGACAGTGCAAAGCACCGAGCGAACAGCGAGGCTGTAGGACTCCGACCTGAAAGGGCACGCCCTCCATTTTCTATCTTCTGCTGTAGTTAGGAGATTCTTTGGTAATGGTAATATTGTGAGGATGGCTTTCGTTGATTCCGGAATTTGTGATCCTTACGAGTCGGGCTTTCTGAAGATCGGTTATTGATTTGGCTCCCACATAGCCCATTCCTGCACGCAGTCCGCCTATATACTGAATCATAACTTCGGATACTTTGCCTTTGTATGGGACTCGCCCCTCGATGCCTTCCGGAACAAGTTTTTTGATATCCTCTTCTACATCTTGAAAATATCTATCCTTGGAGCCTAACTGCATTGAGCCAATGGATCCCATGCCTCGATAGACTTTGAACTTTCTGCCTTCGAATATGATGGTTTCTCCGGGAGCCTCTTCGGTGCCGGCAAACAGAGAACCTCCCATCACACAGTCGGCGCCGCAGGCTATTGCTTTTGGGATGTCTCCCGTATAGCGAATACCTCCGTCGGCAATCACAGGAATTCCTGATTTTTTCAGAGCTTGTGCGGCAAGTGCAATGGCAGTAAGTTGCGGAACGCCTACACCGGCTACAACTCTTGTGGTGCAAATGGAGCCGGGACCGACGCCAATTTTCACGGCATTTACGCCGGCTTTTTTGAGTGCCAATGCACCTTCACCTGTAGCCACATTGCCTGCTATAATTTGCAATGAAGGGAACTTTTTTCTTACGGATTTGATCATGTCCAAAACGCCCTTAGAATGACCATGAGCGGTATCAATACAGATTACATCAACGTCAACTTGGACTAATGCTTCTACGCGCTGTAAGGTGTCTGATGCGATCCCAACGGCAGCGCCTACTACCAATCGACCTAAATGGTCTTTGCAAGCATGCGGATAGTTCTCAATTTTCATGATGTCTTTGTAGGTGATCAAACCGGCAAGAGTCCCATTTTTTTTGACCACAGGCAGCTTTTCAATTTTGTATCTCTGCAATATATGTTTTGCCTTATCCAAGGTTGTTCCGACAGGAGCGGTGATCAAATTTTGGTTGGTCATAATTTCTTTGATAGGTCGACTTGGATGAGCTTCAAATCTCAAATCTCTATTGGTTAAAATGCCCACCAATTTGTTGTTTTCGTCAACTACGGGAATGCCACCAATGCGATGTTGAGCCATAAGAACCAGTGCATCCTTGACCAAAGCATCTGCAGAAAGCGTTACAGGATCGATGATCATACCACTTTCGGAGCGTTTTACAGATCTCACTTGAGCTGCTTGGTGTTCTATGCTCATATTTTTATGGATGATTCCTATTCCGCCTTCACGCGCCATAGAAATCGCCAGATCTTTCTCCGTGACGGTATCCATCGCTGCGGATACAATGGGAACATGTAGCTTGATATCTGAGGTTAATTTTGTAGAAATATCAGTCTCTCTCGGAAGCACTTCCGAATAAGCGGGAACTAATAAAACATCATCAAAAGTGAGGGCTTCGTGTTGCGGGAATTGATTGATAAAAAAATTTGATTCCATGTGCAAAGATAGGGACAGGGCTCGAATTTTCAAAATTCAAAATGGTTAAAACATAAGCAAATAAGAGGAAGCGGTGATGGAATTTCCTGGATTAATGCGAAATAAGTTTGCATGATAAGCTTTGGGATTGTCAATTTTTTTCTCAATTTTGCGAAAATTTTTGAAATGGCTGATCATCAAAATCCTGTAGACCAAGCATTGGTAGATTGGAGAGACAAAGAAAAAAAGGCACTTGAGCTTTCTAAAATTGTAGGAGATTTAAGATTCGACAAGAGTATCGAACTAATATTGTATCGGAGAGAACTTATGGATATAAGACCGAGTCAGATCATTTCTTACCATTTGGTCGCCAAAAATTATATAGATAAACCTATTGCTTTGGATCTTACCCTTGATATTGCCAAGGCCATAAAAAATTTGGAAGATCTGGTTCCTTCTAGAATTGACATAGGAACTCTTGCTTCTCAATGGGAAACAGAGAATCACAATCATCAAACCATTCAAGAATTTGTCCATGAAAAGCTTAAAGCTGGATTGGATAAAAGTCATGCCAATTCTTCTTATCGCGATGTTGTTTTGTATGGATTTGGACGTATCGGTAGACTTGTAGCCAGGAGGATAATATCTACAACGGGAGCCGGAGAGCAGTTGAGACTTAGAGCTATCGTGGTGAGGCCAAGTATGAAAGTTCCTTATGAAGAAGTGATCAAGAGATTGGCTTTGTTGGAATCGGATTCAATTCATGGCGAATTTCCGGGAACAGTTGAGGTTGCAGAAGATGGTTCCTATGCTGTTATAAATGGGAGTAGGATAGACATCATTTTTGCATCGGATCCTTCTCAAATAGATTATACCCACTATGGCATTCAAAATGCATTGTTGATTGATAATACAGGAATGTGGGATACCAAAGAAAAATTAAGCGCGCATCTTAGACCCGGAATAAGTCAAGTTATTCTTACTGCTCCGGGAAAAGACATCCCCAACATTGTTGTAGGTGTAAATCAGGATATTGTTCAGCCCGGTCAAGAGAATATTTTTTGTGCTGCATCTTGTACCACCAATGCCATCGTTCCTATCATCCAAGTTATGAATCAGGAATACGGTATCGAAAAAGGGCATATTGAAACCGTTCATGCCTACACCAGTGATCAAAATTTGTTGGACAATTTTCATAAAAAACCCAGAAGAGGTCGAGGCGCACCGATCAATATGGTGATTACCAGTACAGGGGCTGCCAGTGCAGTTGCTAAGGTATTACCGGAGCTCAAAGGGAAACTTACAGGCAATGCTGTTCGTGTTCCGGTTCCCAATGTCTCATTGGCAATTTTGAACCTCACATTGGCTAAAGCATCTTCATTGGAAGAAGTTTTAAAAACAATGAGAACCGCCTGTCTTCATGGCCCATTGGTAGAACAAATACAATATTCATCATCTACAGAATATGTATCCAGCAATGCTGTGGGCACTACTGTAGCTTCTGTATTCGATGCTCCTTCTACGATCATGAGTGCTGATGGGAAAACAGTAACCATTTATGCTTGGTATGACAATGAATACGGATACACTTGTCAAGTAGTTCGATTGGCAAAATATGTAGCTCAAGTAAGAAGATTTACCTACTATTAATCTCTGTCTCGCCGAGACAAATCAATGCAAGACAAACAAACTCAACATCAAATTCCTGCCTATATGAAATGGCAGCCTCTGTTTATTGGTCTTGCTGCCG
>DEQQ01000070.1 GCA_002360455.1 Saprospiraceae bacterium UBA3362 | reverse complement strand
ATTAAAATAGACCAAATCAATAAAGAAAGAATGAAAGATGAACAATAACGGTGTAGCCCATAAGCTGAAAATGATAATACAGAAAATAATAAGATCAATCTCAATCCAAAAGCTGAGCTGAAATACTGTTTTCCTGAAAATAAAATTTGCAAACCAAGGCAGATCATTTGGGTCATCAAATTGATTATTGCACTGGCCAACATTCCATAGGACGGTATAAAAATCAGATTAGCGATCAGATTGAAAACAGCACAAACAAGATAAATCATTACCAATTGTTTTTCTCTCAACTCAGCCTGAAATAATGCTCCGTAAAGATAGGTCGGAGCTGCAAAAACAAAGGCGATACACAGCACGCTCAATGATTGGTTTAGAACTTCATGATCTTGCTTGTTGATGATATGGTTTATTTCTGGAGAATAAAAAGCAATAAAAATGATCATTGACAGGCTCAAAAACATCAATAGTTTATAGGAGAACCAAAACAGTTTTTGCAGTTGGTCTTGTTTGGATTGCAATCTTGAGAACATTCCCAAACAAAGTGAACCAAAGGCCAAACTCAACATGGAAGACGCATCAAATATCCTCATGGCAAAGGCATACAGATCTGCTGTTTTTGCGCCGTCTGAAGAAAATTTGCTCAACAAAATCATATCTTGTTTTGCATACATTGCGTTGAATAAAAAAAGCAAAGCAAATGGCCAACATGCATAGATTATTTCCCGAACCTCGGTTTGTCTGAACAACAATGTTCCTTGTATATCTAATTTTTTGAAAACAAATGCCAAGCTAATAAGAGCCGTAATGAGCAATGATCCGGTTTGCATCCAAACAAAAACTTCTACAGTCAACAGTTGATTTAATGAAGGCAGATGCAAAAAACTCATTCCAAAAACAATCAATAATAATCTATCCAAAGAAGATAATCGACTATCCAAACGATAATACCCGCTACCTGCGAGACAGGCTCTAAAAAATGCTATTGCACTAATTAATATCTGATTGAAAGATAAATGAAGAATTAGCTTGAGATTTACAGTGTATCCAAAGATGAAAACAGCAATGAGAAGTGTAGCAGAGAAATAAAGTAAAGCAAATAAAATCTTGACGCCAAAAAAATGAGCCAAATCGGATTTGTCCTGCGATTCTTTCTGGCTCAAATATCTTGTAATGTAATTTTGCAATCCAAAGTCATTGAGAACTTGCAGGATCAGTGTAAGATTAAACAGTGCCAGATAAACTCCAAAATCAGTTCTATTTAATTCGAGTTGAATATTTTTCTCTACAAAAAATAGATAAAATGGTTTGACCAAAAAATTAATGGCCAGCAATAACGCAATATTGACTATGAACTCTTTTTTCACAAATAAGATGGTAAAAATAGGCTTTTGAATTGAATTGCGACCTGCTTTCTGATGAAATAAAATAGAACTTGGTGTTGCCGCTATGTACATCCTCTATTCTGCATGAGGAGGCTGGAGGGCTTGGTGCAAAGCACCGAGCGACAGCGAGCCTGTAAGACTCCGACTCCGCGGAGCGGAGGCATGCCCAAATCAGGTTTCTTATACGGTTATAGAAAGATTTTTAGTCAAAGCTGCACTGTAATTTAAATTATTAGATCTGCTTTTTCATTACTTTTGCGTATCTTATGAAAAGTGTAGCAGAACTTCAATCTATTGCTTCTCAGGTAAGGCGCGATATTGTGCGTCAGGTTTGGATGGCAAAAAGTGGACATCCGGGCGGTTCGTTGGGCTGTGCAGATTATCTCACTGCATTGTATTTCCATCAAATGAATCATCGACCTGATTTTTCTATGAAAGGAGAAGGCGAGGATCTTTTTTTTCTATCCAATGGTCATATTTCTCCTGTTTTTTATAGTGTTTTAGCTCGTAGTGGATATTTTCCGGTTGCTGAGTTAAAATCCTTTAGAGAAATCAACTCAAGGTTGCAGGGTCATCCTACGACGCATGAGCATCTGCCGGGTGTTCGGGTGGCTTCTGGAAGTTTGGGTCAGGGTCTTAGTGTAGCCTTAGGAGCGGCTCTCGGAAAAAAGATGAATGCAGATCCCGGAATCATCTATGCATTGACAGGAGATGGAGAACTGCAGGAAGGCCAAATTTGGGAGGCTATTTTGGCTGCAGCCCACTATAAATTGGATAATCTGATTGTTGCCGTTGATTACAATGGGCAACAGATTGACGGACCCACCAATAAAGTGATGTCTCTTGGTGATCTAAAGGCCAAATGGATAGCTTTCGGCTGGGATGTTCTTGAATTGGACGGGAATAATATGCAGACTGTGGTGGATATGCTGGCTACAGCAAGCTCAAAATTACATCAATCAAAACCCATTGTGCTCTTAATGAAAACTCAAATGGGTGCCGGTGTGGACTTTATGATGGGCTCACACAAATGGCATGGCATTGCTCCAAATGATGAGCAATGTGCTGCTGCTTTAAATCAATTAGAAGAAACATTAGGAGATTATTAAATATGAGTTGGGATCGTTTTCAAAGTTTAGAAAAGAAAGCCACACGAAATGGTTTCGGTGATGGATTATTGGACGCGGCGAGAGCCAATCCTGAAATTGTTGCCCTCTGTGCAGATCTGGCAGGTTCACTAAAAATGGATTTGTTCGAAAAAGAATTTCCACAGCGATTTATTCAATGCGGAATTTCGGAAGCAAACATGATTGGGATGGCTGCGGGTTTGGCTACTGTTGGAAAAATACCTTATACAGGCACCTTTGCCAATTTCTCTACCGGTCGTGTTTACGATCAGATCCGACAGAGTGTTGCTTACTCCAATAAAAATGTCAAAATCTGTGCTTCTCATGCCGGATTGACCTTGGGCGAGGACGGCGCAACTCATCAAATTCTTGAAGACCTTGGGCTTATGAAAATGCTGCCGGGAATGACTGTGATCAACCCCGCAGATTATGCACAGACAAGAGCAGCAGCAGCAGCTATAGGCCGTTTTGAGGGTCCGGTGTATTTGAGGTTCGGCAGACCGGATTGGCCGGTGTTTTTAAGTAATGAAGAATTTGTAGTTGGTAAAGCTCTTACACTCAAAGAAGGAAAGGATGTGAGTATTTTTGCAACCGGACATCTCCTTTGGAATGCCTTGGAAGCTGTGCGTTTGTTGGAAAAAGAAGGAATAGACTGCGAACTTATCAATATTCATACCATCAAACCATTGGATGTCGATGCTATATTAAAATCTGCCTCAAAAACCAAACGTGTTGTTTCTTGCGAAGAACATCAAAGGAATGGCGGACTTGGAGATAGCATAGCTCAAGTTCTGGTCCAACATATGCCTTGCAGACAAGAATATGTTGCAGTGAATGATAGTTTTGGAGAAAGTGGAAAGCCCATGGAGCTTATGGAAAAATACGGACTTGGGATTCAACACATCGTGGCTGCAGTAAAGAAACTTGTCTAAAACAAGCCGATTTGAGCTTGTTTTATCTACCCAAAAATACAAGAAGAACACTCACATCTGCCGGCGATACTCCACTGATTCTACCTGCCTGACCTATGGTGAGCGGCCTCACTTTGGAAAGTTTGGTTTTTGCTTCATTGGATAATGCTGCAATTTTATGATAATCAAATTGAGCCGGAAGTTTTACAGATTCCAATCGTTGCATTTTTTCTACCATTTCTTGCTCGCGCTTGATATACCCTTCATACTTTATATTGATCTCAGCACTTTCCAATATCTCATCGTCAAAGACGGAGAATTCTTCTTTGAGGATAGGATTTAGAAGCATCAGATCCTTTAGATTGATATCCGGCCGAGTAAGCAATTGTAAATATTTAGTTTTTTGGTCTATAGGAGATGAACTCAATTTCTCAAGAAACCCATTGACCTCTGTTGGAGAAGCAAGGCAAGATGATAGACTTTGCCTTATCTGTTCTACAGCCTTAAGCTTGTCATTGACACGAGATATTCTGCTGTCCATAGGATTCATTCCTTTCTCTGCCGCCAATTTTGTCAGTCTGATATCGGCGTTATCCTGCCTGAGCAATATTCTGTATTCTGCTCTGGAGGTAAACATTCTGTAGGGCTCTTCTGTCCCTTTATTGACTAAATCATCAATCAAAACTCCAATGTATGCCTGCGCTCTGGAAAGAATCACAGGCTCTTGCTCCTTACATTGTAAGGCAGCATTCCAACCGGCCATAAATCCTTGACAGGCGGCCTCCTCATAGCCCGTGGTTCCATTGATTTGACCTGCAAAAAACAATCCTTTTACAAGATGAGTTTCCAGGCTCAAGCTTAGCTGTGTAGGCGGAAAATAATCATACTCAATAGCATAACCCGGACGGAACATTTTGACGTTTTCCAATCCCGGAATCAGGCGTAAAGCTTTATACTGCACTTCTTCGGGCAAGGATGAAGAAAATCCGTTCAGATAAATTTCATGCGTGTCCCACCCTTCGGGTTCAATAAACAATTGATGGCGATCTCTTTCTGAAAAACGATCTATCTTATCCTCAATACTCGGGCAGTATCTTGGCCCCAATCCCTGGATCCTTCCTGCAAACATAGGGCTTCTGTCAAATCCGGTTTTAAGAATCTCATGGACTTGAGGGTTGGTGTAGCTTATATGGCAGCACAGTTGTTTATCTGGCACAACCGTATTGGTGTATGAAAACTTTCCAGGGTTCTCATCTCCGTATTGAATTTCAGTTTTTGAATAATCTATTGTTCTTCCATCCAATCGTGGTGGAGTTCCTGTCTTCATTCTACCCGCCTCAAAACCCAAGCTCACCAACTGTTCGGTAATCCCTTTGGCTGCGCTTTCTCCTGCACGGCCTCCTCCAAACTGTTTCTCGCCAATATGGATAAGGCCATTGAGAAATGTTCCGTTGGTCAATACTACCGTTTTAGATCTTATCTCCAAGCCCATTCCGGTTACCACGCCACACACTCGCCCCTCTTTGACCAATAAACTCTTCACCATATCTTGCCAAAAATCAATAAACGGATTTTCTTCCAGCATGGTCCTCCATTTTCTTGCAAACAAAGCTCTATCCGACTGAGCTCTCGGGCTCCACATGGCCGGCCCCTTTGATCTGTTGAGCATCCTGAACTGAACCATTGTGGTATCCGTCACAATTCCTGAGTAGCCGCCCAATGCGTCAACCTCTCTTACGATTTGACCCTTTGCTACTCCACCCATTGCAGGATTGCAAGACATTTGAGCGATAGTTTGCATATTCATTGTCACTAATAGGGTTTTGCAAGACATGTTTGCAGCGGCAACAGCTGCCTCACATCCGGCATGACCGGCTCCTACCACGATTACATCATATTCAGAAAACATCCGTTGTTTTATTGCTGGACGCAAAATTACAACCAAAAGCTTGGAATGTGTACATGATGAAAAAACAGTTGAACCGGGAGCAGCAGAAGTGGTCTCTCTGCCTGTGTTCTGAGTCCCGTCTTCCGTTGCGCTGTTTCACAGCTTCTCTACAGCCGGGGCTAAGTTTGCATATGAATGTTTCCATGAGAAAAAAATTATTACTACCTTAGCCTAAATAAATATTAATAATACAAGATATGGTCCTTGAGTATTTTGCCCAGTTAAGTAATAAATCCCTAAAAATGAAAAAGTCCGCTCTAATTTTTATACTTTCGTTTCCTATTTCTTTTCTATTTTACACCTGTACAGATTGTCCTCCATTTCCGGCAAAGGTACTGGCTCACTTTGATGTAAAGGGAATAAAATTAAATGTTAGTGTCAAAGGAGATCCTTATAAATTACCGTATAAAAAAAATACAAAAATTTCAACAGAACAATTTAGTGGACTTGAAATTCATTATCTGGTAGATTATGTGGCTCAACATCAAAAAGCAATAAATCCCGTCTTCGGCAATCCATTGTTTGCCTGTGATTTGCCAGCTCCTGGACATGATGGGGCAAAAAGTGAAAAAATTTCTGATTTGCATATAATCACAATGTTTGATCTTAATGACAGCATGAAGTCCGGCACAGATCTGACTCATTGGTTTACTACCTATTCGGATCTGCTTGAGGAATTTGTCCGCTTATCAGAATTCCCTGCTTTGGATACTGGCATCATTCCTCAGGAAATAATGAATATAAACGCCAATATCACCGCAGACCCATTAAGAGAATATATGCAATGGAAAGTAGAACTTACTCTCAACAATGGTGAACAGTACAGTGCAATATCAGATACAATATTCCTTAAGTAATTATTCATAAAAAAAAAGAGCAAATAAGAGTGAAATACACTTCTTATTTGCTCACAAAAAAAGTCAAACCTATCTTATAAACCCACTGAAAATTATTTTCGTCTGCGTTTCTTTTCTGCAACCACAACACCGCTTTCGTTCATTGCCACTCTTTTACCATCATCTGTTCTAAAAACATACAAAACGGTTCCATCCGGCAAGGTCAGTTTATAGTAGTGACTGATAGTTGCTGTGTCATAGTTGGCAAGAATACTTTCTTGAACCAACTGTGGCAAATCCGAGAACAATACTTGCTCGTGACGATCTACTTTTTCTTTCTTCTCGATAAAGACTCCATTGGCATCAAAGAACAACAAAACACCGGATTGCAATGCGACAACATATCTCACTACGCCCAAACTATCGGTTACCTTTACAATTCTTCTTATTAAATCCTGTGCATAATTTGTGTTAATATAAGTTTGTGCATCCACCGGTAATTCATCAAAAGTAATAACCATGCCCCTTGCGCCTCCACCATGTCTTGTAGAATCTCTTCTTCCTTTGTGTTTTGGATCCCTGAACGTAACATCAGTGAAGTGCTCATACTGATAATCTGCTGTAGCCAAAGCTTCCAATTCTAATGAGAAATCAAATTCTTCACTGTTTGCTGTAAGCGATTCTGAATTTTTTTCACATGCAACCATTGTAATCAACAATCCTGTCAAAATCAAATGAATTCCAAATTTCATAACCAAGTTTTTTAAATAATAAATGAATAATTGAATTTACAACTGATAGATGGACAAAAACATCAAAGGTTGCATCCCAATAAAAAAAATTTAAAAAATTATTTTTATAAACAAATTATACTAAAATAAAAATAGAGTCGTTGAGAACCGCTTATTCTCTAATAGAGTTGGCTTCAACAATCCTCAGACCATCTTCAATTTGAGCCGGGAAACAGTGAGGATATATATTAAATTTCTTATAGTATGACTCTGAAATTTTTTCCATATATTGATTCATTTGAGCTAGGGGAAGTAAGTGAATGGTGCTTCCTCCAAATCCACCGCCCATCATTCTTGCGCCTAGTACTCCTTTTGAATTTTTTGCAAACTCAACAAGAAAATCCAGCTCGTCACAACTTACTTTGTACTTTGTTTTCAGCCCATCATGTCCTTCAAACAATAGTTTTCCCACACAAAGAATATCATTTTGTACAATAGCCTCTTTCATTTGAATCACTCTATTGTTTTCTTCGATAACATAACAGAATAGCTCTTGCTCTTCAATATTCAGTACTTGAGAATAATAAGCTATTTCATCTGTTGTAATATCACTGATGCTGTTAATCATAGAATTTTTTGCTTGCAGCTTGGCTGTTATTGCCTTACACATTCTGCTTCTAAGGTTGTAATCGGAATCTACCAGTTTATGTTTGACACCGGTATCAATGATGAGTAATCCGTATTCGCCAAAATCAATTTTGTAGCTGTCGAAACTCCAGTTTTTACAATTGATCAGCAAAGCATGATTTTTTATACCGTTGAAAATGGTAATCTGATCCATCATTCCGCCTTCTAATCCGGAGTTTCTCTCGGCCTGCACAGTCATGGAACAAAGTTGATCTTTAGAAAAAGCCCATTGATACAATTCATTGAGTGCTGTTATAAAGGCGCAGGTAATGGCAGATGATGACGACAGTCCGGCTCCGGAAGGAATTGTTGATGAAAAATAAACATTTACAGGATTTACTTTTCCTATTTTTTTTTCCAATACTTTATAAACACCTTCAAAATAGACCATCCAGTCCGGTTTTTCATTGGAGGAGTTAGGATATTCTTGTGCGCGATCCAATGCCACGATTTTCATTTGATCTGATTCACAGACCAGCATGCTCACTGACTGTTCAATGGCTGCAGGAAAACACAGCCCCAGATTGTAATCAGTGTGTTCACCAATGAGGTTGATTCTACCTGGTGCTCTGACAAAAACGGATTCCGCATCCTTGGGAATTGAACTTTTGGTTTTTTGGATAAACTCTTGCATAGTCATAATTCAAATCAAATAAATGAGCTATTTCATTCTTGCACGCTCAATGGCTTTGATTTTTTTCCCATTATAGAGTGCAATAGAAAATTGCATTCGAAATTGTTTTTGCACCTGCTGTATTTTTTTGGAACCTGATCCATGGACAAAATCAGAGATTAATAAAGAATTGTTTTTTGCAAATGGAATTTCGAAACCGGATTGTTTGGTTTTACCATCCAACTCTACCGGATCAATAGGCAGATACGCAAAATCAAACTCCTTTTTAGATCTCACCATAAGATTCAAATCTTCAAAAGTTGAAATATTCATCCATCGACAATGTGATCTGTTGGCTCCATCTTGAGGATCTGTCATAGGCAAAAACATTTTTTTAGCCTCTGTTCGGTAGTTATTGATAACCAATCCGTCGCATCGATCAGAATAGGATTCTTGTAAGCCACAACCATACCACTCACAGGTGCTCAAATTTCGAATCACACCAACATTAAATCCGGCTCTTCTGGCTGCAGTTGTGACACCGGGAAAAGAAAAATCTGCTGTAATTTCTATTTCTGCTGTTGGTCTGATAGTGTATTGCAAACTCATCGTACTTCCGGCAGAAGAAGACCATGTACCTTTGCAAATGACAACAAATGATCCATCAGGGGAGGCCGGGTTGAGCTTGCATTCATTGATCTGAATCGTCTTTAGATTTTCATTCCATTCTTTTTCATTTTGATTTGAACCGATGCACTTTTCTTCAGTTGAATTGGGTCTCCAAAAATTTGGTTTTAATTCACTCACAAGCAAATCCGATTTTTCTAATTGAATTTGATGAATACACCCGGTTTTGGAACTAATAGTTACCGTAAAATAATCATTACCAATAATTTTTTGTTCGCCGTCCGAAATCACTTTTAAGTCTCCGGTTTTTTCAGCATTTATTGTTGGCGGGTTATTGAATTTCAGTTCATAGGCATCTACTCCTACATTCAACATTCTTTGCATTCCTTTGTGTTGTGCCATCATTTGACAATTCCATTGGATAGAGTAAATTGCTCCCGGTTTTGGCTGCACTCCACTAAGATCTATATTGGCCTTTACCTCGGATCGAGGTTTGGATGGTAAAGAACTGAATTGTTTTTCAGATAATTTTACTCCATCTTCAAAAATTGAATAAAACAGTGAGTACGCCTCTGTTGATTTATAATTCAGATTCGATTGAATTGAATATGAATTCACCGATATCTGACGAACTTCAAATGGTCTAAACACATTTTTTAATGAATAAAATGGACTCATTGGAGCCAGATCTGAACTTACTAATCCTTTGACTGCAAAGAGACTATCGGGAGATAACAGATCCTTCGCTCTGCTTCCATAATTATATACTTTGAGTGAATGTGAATTTAGAGAAGCAAAACACTGCTCATTCCAACTTTCTATAAATCCTCCCAGCATTTTTTTCTTTTTCACTTCGCTCCACATGTCATTTAATCCGCACATTGAGTTCCCATGTGCTTTGATCATAGTGTACATTAATTGGACTTTATCTTGACTTAACATGGCCTGTGGAGGCTCAGAAAGGGCAATGTCACCAAAAGTAAAATTTTGATTATAACTGCTTACCCAGCGCTGTTGATCTTTGGATTTGATGTATTGTTGAGATAGAATAATATTTTCTCCTGAGGAACATTCATATCCCAATGACCATGCAAAAATGTTGCAATGATTTTTATTTTGTTCAAACATATTTTTTACTCTAAACAAATAAGCATCTTTGTAATTTACACCATTAGCCACAAGTTGTCGCAAAGAGTCAATTCCGTTTAAGTCAATATTTGCCTGATCTAAGATATAGATTCCTGCTTCTTTGGCCTTGCTATACCAAACCGGATCTGAAGGTCCTTGTGCGGTTCGAACAGCATTGATATTATTGAGTTGCAAAATATCTGCATGATTTTCTAGGTTACTTGGATCTAAGGTCATTCCATTTTGAACATCATGTTCATTAAATGCAGCACCGTGAATTAGCATTTCTTTTCCGTTCCACAAGGCCACATTATTTTTAATTTCCATTTTTCTAAATCCAATGCTGTATTTCAGGGCATCTATTTCCTTTCCATTTTGTTTGAGCGTAATAAATAAATCATAAAGGTCAGGTGTTTCGTCAGAATAACTGCGCACTTTGGAGATTGTATTTTGTAAATTAATGCTTTGAGTTTGTTTTGAAAGGACTTTAGTTGATTTATTACCACTCCATAATTTCTCCTTTTCGTTATGTAAAGTAATTGCAACCGATAACTCTACATTGACATCAAGGTCTTCATTATTATGCAAATCCACAGTAAGATCCAATTCTCCATTTTTATAACTATTATCTAAACTTGTTTTGGCAAAAAAATCTTTGATTTTTACTTTTGGTCTAGCCAACAAATATGCTTTTCTGTAAATACCTGACCAATGCCACTGATCATGTGTAGAAAGATATGATCCATCAGAATATCTAAATACAATAAGAGTGATTTCATTTTCTTTTTTCAAATAAGGGCTTACATGAAATTCTGAAATGCATTTTGAATCTTCGGAATATCCCGCTAAAAATCCATTCACATAAATAAAATAGGCAGAACTAACTCCTTCGAATACTGCATAAACATCTTGAGATGACCAAGCATCTTTGACTTCAAATTTTCTTTTGAAAACCTGAACAGAATTTTGATCAATGGGGGCTCTTGGAAATGCAGACGGAAAAGGCAAATGATGATAAGCAAAATAAGGTGCTCCGAAACCCTTCAACTCCATGCAAGAAGGAATCGATGTTTCTGTCCATTGCAAAGAGCTATTGCCAACAGACTCTATTCCTTCAGGAAGATATTCAGGAGATGGAAAAAAACGATGTTTCCAAAAACCATTCAGGCTTATAAATCTTGAAGAAGATTGTGGAATCGCTTTGGAGGCCAGTTCCTCTGTTTCATAAGGCAAAAAATCAGTTCTTGAATCTTCTCGATGATAATAGGAAATCTTTGGATCATCCCAATACCGTGGTAAGTTGGCAGTTTTTGTCGGCTTTGAGTTTGATGCTTCATTTGTAGATGTACCGGATTTGTTTTGTTTGCATTGAGTTAAGGAAGCGATACAAAACAAAAGAAAATAAAAATTCTTCATTGATTTTTGTTTCTGATAAAATAAAAACTGCAATTTTGACAGCAAATATACTTGGTTTGTGATGGATTATGAGATTTAGTTTTAGCCTTCAATAGTGAATATTTTGGTTCAAAATGAAGATAAAATTTACTCTCATTAAGCCCTTTGTTATAGACCCCTTTAGATTCAATTTTGTGACTGGAATGACTAAAATAAAATCCCGTTATTCGGGTTTTATTTATTGACTGCACAAAAAAAAATTCATATGATGTATTGGCCTTTTGATGATTTCCTATTATAAATGGTGCAAATCTATGGGTTTGGGCTTGTAAAAGTGTTTTATATTTTATCGACTTGATTTCAAAAAGCTTGTAGTTTTGACATTTCCATTCTACTTTAGCCAAAATTTTATTCTTCTGAATCAGGATCTTAGTTTATCTACTCCAATCGAATACCTCAAAGGCGTTGGCCCACAGCGCGGTGAATTGTTGCGCAAGCAACTTAATGTTCACTCTATAGGAGATTTGTTGACTCATTTTCCATTTCGATATGTAGACAAAACTGTTTTTAGCTCTATTTCTCAATTGGTTCCGAATGAATACGCCCAAATATTAGTTTCTGTAGTGAATATTGAAGAAAGAGGAATGGGCAGGAGTAAGAGGCTAATTGCCATTGTCGATGACGGAACTTCAAAAATGGAAATTCTGTGGTTTAAAATTCATCGTTGGCTTTCAGAAAGTCTTGTGCGCGGTTCCAAATGGATAATGTACGGAAAGTGTGAGTTCAATGGATTCAGGTGGCAGATGATCCATCCGGATATGGAGGTATATCAAGCTCAAAGCACAAGCACTTTATCCAAATTTGAGCCTGTTTATTCAAACGGAGAAATCCTTGCTTCTAAAGGTTTAAATTCAAAGGGGATCTTAAAGCTAATCACTCCGGTTATTCCATTATTAAATGAAAAAAACATACCCGAATCTCTGCCGAATTACTTATTGGAAAAGCTTGGATTGATTCCGTCATGGCAGGCATTCAGACAAATTCACCTGCCAAAATCCATTAAAGAATTAGAAGATGCGCAGGCAAGATTAAAATTTGAAGAACTTTTTTATATAAGACTTAAAATCATTTTTGCAAAAGCACAGCGAGCCCAATTGAACAAAGGATTTATTTTCTCAAAATCAGGCGATTTTTTTCAAAATTATTTCCACCACCATCTTCCTTTTGCTCTCACCGGAGCTCAAAAAAGAGTAATCAAAGAAATTCATGGAGACATGATGAGCGGAAAACAGATGAATAGATTGCTCCAAGGAGATGTGGGCAGTGGTAAAACAATGGTAGCATTTTTATGTATGATCATCGCTGTGGGAAATGGGTTTCAGGCCTGTCTTATGGCTCCCACCGAGGTTCTTGCAGCACAACACGCTACAGCAATTGGGAATTATGCAGACTCTATCGGCCTCAATTGTTGTTTATTAACTTCCAACATCAAGGGAAAAGAAAGAAATGCCATACTAAAAGATTTGGCCGAAGGGAAATTACATCTCATTGTAGGAACTCATGCTTTGTTAGAAGACTGGGTGGTATTCAATAACTTGGGCTTATGTGTTATTGATGAGCAGCACAGATTCGGGGTGGGGCAACGAGCTAAATTATGGGAAAAAACCAAACCACACCCTCCGCATATTTTGGTAATGACCGCAACTCCTATTCCAAGAACGCTGGCTATGACCCTTTATGGTGATTTGGATATTTCAATTATTGATGAACTGCCCCCGGGAAGAAAAGAAATTAAAACCTTGCATTTCAAAGACGTTCACAGAGGCAAAATGTTTGAGTTTGTAAGGCAGCAGATAGAGCTGGGACGTCAAATTTACATTGTCTATCCCCTTATCGAAGAATCCGAAAAATTGGACTTAGAAAATTTAAACACAGGCTACGAAAAACTATTGCAGTATTTCCCTCTACCGCAATACAGAATCAGCATCGTTCATGGAAAAATGAAACCGACGGATAAACATACAGAAATGCAACGTTTTGTGACGGGTAGCTCTCACATCATGGTCGCAACTACCGTTATCGAAGTAGGTGTGAATGTGCCCAATGCCTCTGTTATGATTATTGAAAATGCGGAGCGATTTGGACTTTCCCAGCTGCATCAGTTGAGAGGACGAGTGGGTCGAGGAGCGGATCAATCCTATTGTATTTTAATGACTTCGGACAAGCTAAGTAAAGACTCAGTAGCTAGAATTAAAACCATGTGCGATACAAACGATGGTTTCAAAATTGCCGAAGCTGATTTGGAACTTAGAGGCCCGGGAGACCTGGAAGGGACCAAACAAAGTGGCCTAATTGAGCTCAAAGTGGCCAATATATTTGAAGATTCCAAGATCTTTCAGGCTGCAAATGCCTGGGCAGAAAAAATTCTTGAAAAAGATCCAAATCTCGAAAATCCCTTAAATTCTGTTCTAAAACAACAACTAATCAAGCTGGAAAAAATAAAATTTTGGAGCAGAATAAGTTAAAAAACAAAAAATGCGTACATTTAGGCAGCGTTTGGAACGATGATTGTGTCAAATAAGTAAACCACATTTTAAATCTCTCAAGAAATGAAGAAAATTGCACTTTTAGTTTTGATAACAGGTCTGATACAGACCGTAAATGCTCAAAATCCATGGAAAAAAGCCATTGACTCTAAGTCGGAGCAACAGGTATTATCCATAGCTAATCCAAGAGAAAATGCCAATAAAATGATCGAAGTAGACGGCTCTTTGATGAGTCCATTGGCCTATGCCTGTCTCTATTCTAATTCTGTAGCCGTGGCAAAATTATTGGAATATGGTGCAGATATGAAAAATAACCCGGACGGACATAACCCCGTTAAAATTGCTGCTAGAGTAGGATGTGTTGAGTGCTTGCAGAGTCTTTTCAACTCCGGAGCCAGTGCCGCTGGTGACGGAAGCATTTCTCCATTGGAATTGGCTAAACGAGGAAAGCATGAAAAAGCAGTAGCTCTAATTGAAAAACAGCTTAAAGCAGAAACCAAATAAGCTAAAGAAGTAAATTATGAATTCATAGAGGGTATGGTGCTTGCATCATGCCCTTTTTCATTATAGATATATTCCCTTCTAATGCTTGCAGTTTGCAGAGATTTAGATTAACCATGAATGGGCCCCTGTTTAAGACAAAAATGATTATGGTTAAACTCTTTTGAATCATCTCTGTTCTAATTGCAAAATCCTTAACTATGGCCTTTCAATTACCGCAATTACCTTATGAGCCTCAATCTTTGGAGCCACACATTGATACAAGAACCATGGAAATCCATCATGGCAAGCATCATGCAGCTTACACTAATAATCTGAATGCTGCAATAAAAGACAGCCCGATGGACAGTATGAGTATTGAAGAATTGCTGGCTCAGCTTGATTTGAATAATATGCCGGTAAGAAATAACGGCGGCGGGTATTATAATCATAATTTATTTTGGACCATTATGAGTCCTAGTGGAGGTGGAGCTCCTAGAGGAGAGTTGGCAGCAGCGATTGACTCTAGTTTTGGAAGTTTTGATGCGTTCAAAGAAAAATTCTCACAAGCTGCGATGACTAGATTTGGATCCGGTTGGGCCTGGCTCTGTGTACATAAAGGTGGAAAACTTGAAATTTGTTCTACGCCAAATCAAGACAACCCGCTTATGCCGGGAGTTGGTTGCGGAGGAACTCCGGTTCTTGGATTGGATGTATGGGAACATGCTTATTATCTTTTATACCAAAATCGGAGAGCTGATTATATCAATGGATTTTTTAGTGTGATCAACTGGGACGAGGCCAATAAGCGTTTTCTTGCAAACCAATAAGATCTCTTCACTCTCAGGAATAAAGACAGAATTGTGTGTTGCACATAAATCTGTTCTTGATATTTTAGAACAGTTTAATTTTAATAGCATAGAATTGTGTGTTGATCTTGCGGTAGGCGGAATAACTCCACCGACTCAAATGATCCAACAGTTTAGGGCGAATTATAAGGGAGAGCTTAGTGTGTTGATCCGCTCAAGAGCAGGAGATTTTTGTTACAATCAACAAGAAAAAAAAGAACTGTTCGAACAGACAGAAACGGCTCTTTCTCATGGAGCAGATACCATTGTAATTGGTGCTTTATATCCAGATAAAAATATTGACAGGGATTTTTTAGATGAGTTCAGAGCTTTATTTCCGGATTGCTCCGTCTGTTTTCACAGAGCTTTTGATTCTTTGCCCGATCCCATTTTAGGAATTAAGCTTTTAAAAAATTATAACATTAAACGAGTCTTAACCTCCGGACCAAATGATATTTTTGGAAACTCAAACTACTTTAATCAAATTTACAGAGAATCCAATTCGGAAATTGAAATCATGGCAGGAGGAGGCGTTAGATCAGAGGGATTAATTGAATTTTTAGGTAAGGCTTCGATTGATAGGCTTCATTTTTCAGGAACAAACAAGCTAAAACCTCAACTTTTGGGTCCTGACCCATTGATTGTAAAGGAGATTTTATCTTCCCTTTCAATTTACCATAAAGAACTATAGCTCAAGTTTTTCTTCTGTTAGTTCCAGCTCATTAAGTTTATCCAAATGCAAGATGGTTCCTTTTTCATCAACCTCAAACATAGGCGAAAATTTGTGATTAAAAACAAACTGATGAAATACGTATGATCTCATCGTATGCACCATTTGATTATAGGTTTCATCATATCCTCTTAGGAATATTAATATTTCTACATTTCTTTTTTTATAATCTTCAAAATTAAAATGATGCAGTGGACTTTGTTCATCTATCTTGTGCACTAATGTCCAATTGAGCGGAAATAAAACAATCTTGTTGATTTCAAGGGACACCGTTCTAAACAATCGAGGAGAGCCCTTTTCATGATTATCAAATGTAACAATCATTGTAGCCTCTAGATCTATCAGTCTTCCTTTGCCGGAATTTACTGTTCGTACCTGTAGTGAAGCTTTCCCTTTGAAAGGAGTAATCAATAAATTTTTTGAGAATAAAATAAAAACAGAAGGTTTACTGAATTTCGAAAAAACCAATCCGGTAATGATTGCAAAAGTCAATAAACCACAAAAAGCTTCTAACGATGCTAATGCAGAGGCCCAATGACCTAATGGATGCATCCCTCCATATCCCACAGTGGTAAAAGACTGAACACTAAAAAAGAAACATTGTAGAAATAGTTCAAAATGGTTTTCTCCTTGCACTCCATAAATTTGCTCCGGCCCTAGCCATAAATAAAGAAATCCAAATAAAATATTAATAATAAGATAAAAAAGAAAAACAATGAGCAACAATTTTGCCCATGAAGTTGACATCAAATATTGATATACGTTAAAAGTTTGTATTCCATTTCTCTTTACATTAAAACTACCGTCCGGTAAAATAATGGAAGAGCGTGAATTTTTATCTTTGGAGCTGTATCCTAAATCAGAATGGCTATTTTGGTTGCGATTGCTCATCAATGAAATGGTTCTAATTCTAAATTGAGGTTCTACTAATTAACATTCATTTGCAAACTTTGGTTGCAAGTCCAAAACTACTCTTCATGCAAGCATTTAAATATTAGTGAATCGCAGGCATAAAAATCCACAACACATTGTTCATGGCCTATGATAGAATCTCTATGATATTCTCCACCGTAGTGAATCCACCTGACTTTTTGTTGGCGATCAATAAGTATGCTCATTGAGGTGAATTTGGATAGTTGTTGATCACTAAAAAATCGTTTCAAATTGGTCCACCGGGCGTCGATTCCAATCGGAAAGGCAAAATTCTTTTCAATAACATAAGAAACAACTTCATTATAGTCCACTGTTTTTGGAAATGGTTTTGGATGATAGAATCCAATGATCATAAATGAATCTGATGAAAATTTTTCATACCATCCGTTCAGTGCATCTGCAGTGTTTGTACAGTAATCACATTGATCCGTCCACCATCTTATGAGTACGACTTTATTTTTTAGATCCTTGGCATCTATTGTTCTTGAATTAATCCACTCAACAGAAGTAAAATCTTTGAGAGAGTCACCAATTTTTAATTCGTGTTGACAAGAATAAAAACAACAGGTCGTAACAAGATAAAACCAAATTATTTTTTTGTGTAAATAATGACTCAAGAGAGATTATTTTTCTACAAACAAAGCTGTAATGGATCTATGTTCATGAGTATTGCGAATGGCTCTGGCAAATAATTTGGATGAGCTCAAAATTTGAATTTTGTCAATCATCTTTTCTGCAGGGATTGGAATGGTATCTGTCACTATCAAAGAATCCAATTTAGAATTTTTCAAATTATCATAGGCTTTGCCGGATAGTACAGGATGAGCGCACACCGCGGATACTTTTGTAGCACCTTTATCAATCAATGCATCGGCGGCTTTGCATAATGTTCCGGCTGTGTCCACCATATCATCTATCAAAATGATCTCTTTGCCTTTCACATCTCCTATCACGGTCATTCCCTCTACTTCATTTGCTTTTTTTCTGTATTTATCACAGATGACCAAATCTTTTTGAAAATATTTTGCATAGGTTCTGGCCCTTTTTACGCCTCCTACATCCGGGCAAGCAAAAGCAACATTCTCAAGATTTTGAGCTTCGAGAAAAGGCATGAAAATGGCTTCTGACTTGAGGTGATCCAAAGGAATATTGAAAAATCCCTGAATCTGGTCTGCATGCAAGTCCATGGTCATTATTCTATTGGCGCCTGCAACTTCTATCATATTGGCCAACAGCTTTGCCGAAATTGGAACACGAGGCTTATCTTTTCTGTCCTGACGAGCATAACCAAAATAAGGAATCACAGCAGTTATATATCCTGCAGAAGCCCTCTTGGCTGCATCAATCATGAGCAAAAGTTCTAAAAAATGGTCAGCAGGTGCATAAGTGCTTTGAATGAAAAAAACATATTGACCTCTTACAGATTCATTGATGATGGGTTGCATTTCTCCATCAGAAAATTTTTGAATGGTTAAATCACCTAATGATTGTCCATAATGGTCTGCTATCAGTCCTGCTAATTGCTTGGAAGGTGAACCTGAAAATAACTTAACTTCTTGCATAGGATTCTTTGAATATGAGCGCAAAAATAAACAAAACCCTGTAAAAGACCTCCATCCTGACAGCCTTCAGATTTACATATTACGATCTATGGTTATACTTTATATTATTCTATCAATGCGATGCCTTGGAAACCGACTCATCATAGTCAATTCCTTGTTTTTGAAGAATTTGTTTGACCTTCCAAGCAAAAAAAACAAGATAGCCAAAACAAGCTACAGCCAACCAATAGCTATTGTGTATTCCTATGCTTGGAAAATCGGCTAGTTTTCCTTGAAGAGGGGGCAATATTGCTCCGCCCAAAATCATCATGATAAGAAACGCAGCTCCCTGAGTTTCAAATTTACCCAATCCGGCAAGAGATAGTGAAAATATACAGGGCCACATTATACTGCAAAAAAGACCTCCGCATAAGAATGAATAAATAGAAACCACACCTGTAGTCATAAGTCCTATAACCATTGCAATAACTCCTGATGCACTGAACACCATTAATGTAGTCATTGGTTTATTCTTCGTCATATAAAATGCTATGATCAATGCGATTATACAAACAATATAGAAATAAAGAGGCTCCATGTTTTTTTGAGCAATGATGTTGCACAAAATGACCACAGCGAAGGCAATAATCGGAACAATAAAACCCAATACCCTTTTTGTGTTTTCTTCTAACTTAAAGACAGGAATAGATCCTGCCCATCTGCCTATCATCAAACTTCCCCAATACATGGAAATGTAGGGAGCAATATCTGCAGCTTGCATAGATCCATATTCAGGGCGTTTGAGAAGTTCTCCCAGATTACTTTGTATAGTGACTTCAACTCCTACATAAACAAAAATAGCAATCATTCCCAGTACAAGTTGAGGATACTTAAGAGCCCCCCATCCTATTGGAGAAGATTGAGCTGTTTTATTTGCCCACAAAAGGCCTCCGATAACCACTACCAAAGCCCCCACCAGCCAATACATTCTGAAGAGTTCCAAATGATGTTTATCGTCCGCAGATATGTTCTCCGAAACATCACGATATGAATTAAAGATTGGGATAAAGCAAACGAATAATAATACTGTAATTGCAATCATGGCCATCATTGCTTTTTGAGCAGATTCCATGCTGCTGTCTGAAATTCCATCCGGAACTTTTTTTGAAAACCAAAACAAACTTGCTGCTGCCAAAAATAAAAGTCCGACACAGGCATAAAGAATCGTCACTTTATCCAAGCTCAAAGATTGAAGAAGGCTGTCGTTTACAGAGGTTGTGCCAAACAATGCTACAGCGACGACAATAGGCCCGATGGTTGTGCCAAATGAGTTGATGGCGCCGCCCAATGTTATTCTGTTTGATCCTGTAGCCGGGTCACCTAAAGTCATTGCAAATGGATTTGCAGCCGTCTGTTGTAAAGAAAAACCCAATGCAAGAATAAAAAATGAAAGTAAGAAGAAACTGAATCCATTTTCTGTTGATCCTGTTTTGACAGTAACGATCATTGCGATGGCTCCAAGCAAAGAAAACAACAATCCGTAAACAATGCTTTTTTTATATCCCCAGGAAGAAACGATATCTTTATTTTTTAGTGCAGAAAAAACGAATAATATCAATGCCCCAATATAATACGCCCCATAAAATGCAAAATCTACCAGCTGGCTTTGGAATTGATCTAATTTGAAATAGTTTTTACAAAATGGTATAAAAACCCCATTTCCTGCTGCAATAAACCCCCAGAAGAAAAATACCGTTATCAGGGTTCCCATTGCACCATAGTTTGTTGGCTTGTTGGCTTCCATTGTCTTTTTTTGTGTTTTAGTTTGAAAAGGCAAGATAAAATATTGATCTTATAGTTTGTAAAAAATGAAAAAATAAATTGAATTTAACGCAAAAATTATGATTTATGCCGTTTTACAAAGGCTTTATAGAATATGATGGATGTTCAGCTCCCGAAAATTATGGATTTAAACCGTTACTCTGTATAAGAAGATGACCTGTATTTTTGAAATGATTTAACGTTCCACATTTTGGAAACCGGACTGATGCCGAAATAATCCCGGTAGGAATGGAAAGACCGAAGCGAACAAGGTGAGCGAGGGCTTGGAATGGATGACGGGACTCAGGCCAAAAGCATGATAAAAAGCTGCCATTCCTTATCCTTATTCAGATGTTATTTATGAGGATTTCCAAAAATTACTAATTTGAAGTTTATTTTTGCAATTCAGTCGTAAGGACGAAACAATATGTCAGATATCATAAAATTATTGCCCGATTCTGTAGTGAATCAAATTGCTGCGGGAGAGGTTATTCAAAGGCCTGCCTCAGTGGTCAAGGAACTGATAGACAATGCTATAGACGCAAAGGCTACACAAATTAAGCTTGTCATTGAGGATGGAGGCAAGACCCTGATTCAGGTTTCTGACAATGGTGTAGGCATGAGCCCAACGGATGCCCGTATGGCTTTTGAACGTCATGCTACCAGTAAGATCAAAAAAGCAGAAGATCTTTTTTCTATTGAGACGAAAGGGTTTCGCGGAGAAGCTATGGCCTCTATTGCATCTGTAGCTCAGGTAGAAATGAAAACAAAACAAACAGATCAATCTCTAGGAACTAAAATCTCCATTGCTGAATCTCAAATAAAATCTGCAGAACCTACGGCAAGTTCGGACGGAACGGTAATATCTGTAAAACATTTATTTTATAATATTCCGGCCAGAAGAAAATTTTTAAAATCGGACACCATAGAGTTGAGGCATATTCATGATGAATTTGTTCATCAAGCTCTCTCGTATCCGGAAATTGCTTTTTCCTATTTTCATAATGAAAATGAAATTTATCAACTGCCCGCAGGAAGTCTACGTCAACGAATCATTGGAATTTATGGAAAAAAATACAAGGATGAACTGTTGGCTATTCAAGAGGAGACGGATGTCATGGATATTACCGGATTTGTAGGAACCCCGACGGTAGCAAAAAAAGTAAGAGGTGAGCAATTGATTTTTGTGAACAGAAGATTTATCAAAAGCAATTATCTGCAACATGCAATTCAATCTGCGTATGAAGGATTGGTAGGCGGAGATCAGTTTCCGTTTTATATTTTATTTTTGCAAATCGATCCCTCCAAAATAGATGTAAATGTTCATCCTACCAAACAAGAAATTAAGTTTGAAGATGAAAAATTGATTTATCATTTTTTAAAGGTTGCAATTCGTCATGTTTTGGGAAAACAGATTCTTGCACCACAATTGGATTTTTCGAATGTAGATAAAGGTATAGAACAATTGTTGTCTTCCTCATCCAATACAAGTTCTCTCTCTGTAGGAGCGGGAACATCGGCTTCCGATTTCCGCTGGAAAAAAGATTCTTCAGGTTTTTCGCAACAGGTAAGTTGGGTTCAGATGGCCGAGGCTAGAAAGCAACATTTGGAGCCTAAAGAAAATGTTCTTCCTTTTGATGAATTGAAAAAGGATTCTATGCATTTGGATTTGAATAATTGTTTTCAGCTTAATGCATCTTACATTGTTGTAGCTTCACAAACAGGATTGCTTGTAATCGATCAACAACATGCTCATGAGCGAGTTTTGTATGAGCATTTTCTAAAACTATATCATCAAACGAATGTCAAAGGAAATCCACTTTTATTTCCATTAACGATTCATCTCAATAAACCGGACGCTTTATTATTAAAACAACTTTTGCCTCAACTTTTGACCTTAGGTGTGAGTATTGAAGAATTTGGAGGAGAAAGTTTTATTTTGCATTCATTCCCTGAGTTTATTTCTGATCGAGGATCTGAAACAGATTGGATTCAGAAAATTTTAGATCAATACAGATTGAATCTGGAATTTGAGCTCAGTGTTGAGGACAATCTTGCACGATCTACAGCAATGGGGAGTAGCCTAAAGAAGGGAAAAATTTTGAACAAAGAAGAAATGATCAATTTGACAGAGCAATTGTTTAAATGTCAAATGCCATACAACAATCCCAATGGAAAAAAAGTGTACTTATCCCTTGCTTTGGATGAAATTCAAAACAAACTAAAATAAAAAAACATGCTTCAACTAACAGAGACCGTAAAACATTTGCTCATTATCAATGCACTCATGTTTTTTGGTACAATGAGTTTGCCGTTGGAATATTTTGCATTGTACTATCCTACGAGTGAGCATTTTAAGATATGGCAATTGGTTACTTCGATGTTCAAACACGGTTCTTTCAATCATTTGTTTTTTAACATGATGTCTTTATTTTTTATTGGACCCTTCATGGAGCAGAGATTGGGAAGTAGACGATTTTTAAATTATTATTTGATTTGTGGATTGGGAGGATCTTTACTTCATTTGCTGGTGCAATACATACAAATCAATTATTTTGGTCTTGCCGGTGTTGAAGACATCCCTGTTGTAGGTGCATCGGGAGCAATCAATGGATTGTTTATTGGTTTAGCTTATTTTTATCCTGATCTTGAGATGTATCTTATGTTTATTCCATTTCCTGTCAAGGCCAAATATTTAGCGATATTTTTTGTAGGCATGGATCTTGCCTTTGGTTTAACCGGGTATCAACCCGGTGTAGCCCATTTTGCGCACTTGGGAGGAGCTTTGGTAGGTTTGCTGGTCGCCATCTATTGGACAAGAAATTAAGATCATGTTCAAGGAATTATTCCAAACCATTACGGAGCAATTGAGGACAAGACAATTTTGGACTTTATGGATTATAGTTTGCTCAATAGTTTGTTTGATAATAATGGTTTTCAATTCCTATTTGTACTATAGTCATCGTCCTGAGCAAAGTTCATTCCTTTATCACAATATGGTTTTAATGGGAAATTGGACAGAAACGCTTAAAAAGCCTTGGACAATTTTTACACATGTATTTTATTATAATTCTTTATGGAGTTTGATTTTCCAGATGATATTCTTGTATTGGATTTCTTATTTAGTACAGGATTTTGTCGGCAAAAATCATGCAGTTTCTATATTCATATATTCAATTTTTCTACCGGCGATTGTATTCATAAGTGTCAATCAACTTTTGAGCAATTCTTTGATTGGTCTAAGTTCGACTTATTTTGGAATAATGGGACTAATGGTTTCAGCTGCTACCATCGCTCCCAATTTTCCGTTAAGATTAATTTTAATCGGTAATGTGGCATTGAAATATGTAGCATTGGTTTTGTTGACAGTGGGATTTTTTCAGTATCTCTACACCGGTATAGCTCATCTGTCGGCCTATATTATGGCCGTTGTCATAGCTTATGCTTATATGGCGTTGCAATGGAAAGGTATTTCTTTAAATTTATTTAGAAAAAATAAAATATCTAAAAAGAGAAATCCTACCGTTGACTATTCCAAAAGTAAAAAAGAAAATGTGGTCATGTTCTCCAAAGAGGCAGAGCTCAATAGAATTTTGGATCAGATTAGAAAACAGGGAGTAGATTCACTGTCGGAAAAAGACAAGGAGTTTCTAAAAAAGTATGGTGCAGATTCATGAAAAATTTTCTATTTTCCGGGAACATCATATTTGCTATGATCTGCATTTTGACTTATATTATGAGCGGCTTGAATCCTGCTACATATTGGTTATTTTCGATCAGTAGTTTATTAATTCCTATTTTTTTTATCATCAATATTTTGTGGATTCTTTTGTGGCTAATTTTACATTGGAAATATTCCTTTTTATCGTTTGGGATAATTATCTTAGGTTATCCTCAACTTAAGCTATTACTTAATTTTGGCGAATCCAACAGTGGAGGAAAATGCAATTCCGCTGTATTCTCATTAATGAGTTATAATGTGTACGGACTTAAAAATCTGAAAGACACATTAGACAATTCACATCTGGCCAACAAAACAAAATTTTTGAGTTTTATAAGGCAATATCAACCCGACATTTTGTGTGTGCAAGAAGACAATCTGTATGCAGATGACGTGATCAATAAATCTGATCTCTATCCTTATTTTCATTATTTGATTCAATTTGGTGCAGCCATATACAGTAAGCATCCGATTATTGAAAAGGGAGTTGTTGATTTTGGTACAAAAACCAATTCATGCCTTTGGGCAGATATTTTAGTGCACGGAAAGAGAATGAGGGTTTACAGCGTTCATTTGCAATCTAACAGAGTATCTAAAGACGTGAATAAAATCACTGACGAGCAAGCTGAAAAGAACAGTGAGAGACTCAATATTTTTAAACGAATGTTGAGGAATTATAGAAATTCTGCAGTAATCAGAGCAAGCCAAACACAGCAAATTTTGGATCATGCGCAACAAGCTAAAGTTCCTGTCTTGATTGCCGGTGATTTTAATGATACTCCCTTCTCTTTTGCTTACGAACAGATTACAAAAAAGTACAAAGATAGTTTTATAGAAAGAGGATACGGTCTTGGTTCTACATTTGTTGGAGCCTTGCCTGGCTTACGCATTGACTATGTCTTTGCCGGAATAAAGCATTTTGATTTTTGTCGACATGAAGTTTTACAAACTACATTCTCGGATCATAACCCTGTTTTTACTAAATTGTATTGCAGAATATAAAATCATTATTCTTTCATTTGGAATAATATTAGAAATAAGTATCTTTGTCTGCATCTAATCATAATAATAATTTTATTCGTAAGTGATGTATCGTATTTCTAAAATTATTCTACTTTTTACTTTCAGCTCTACTTTTTTGATTGGACAAAATCTTATTCCCAATCCGGGTTTTGAAGAATGTCAGACTTGCAATCAAGCAGGATTCAAAGAATTATATATTGGAGCCGGTGCCAATAATCCGATTGATTGGACAGCGGCAACTTTTGGGACTCCGGATTTTAGATCAGAAAGTCCAAAAACCGGAAAGCACCACGGAGGCTTTTTTGTAGGTTTTGCTAAAACAGAATATTTAGTCAATCATTTTACTACTCCCTTGGAGCCCGGAGCAAGCTACAGATTTAGCTTTTCTACAAAAGCTGATGATAGAAATTTATATTATGCTATAGATCAGATTGGAGTTTACATCCAAAAAGATCTGCCAAATTATCCACAAGCAATACCTTTGAAACAATTGAACCCACAGTTTTCTACCCCTGAGTTTGATTTCATAAAAACCAATTATCAAAGTTATAGTTTTGATTATGTTGCCTGTGGCGGAGAAGATCATTTTATTGTGGGAAAATTCAGAACTTTGGAGGAAGGAGACACTCTATGGATAGGAAATAATAGATTGAAAAATCCAACGGATGCATACATTTACTATTTGGTAGATGACTTCAGTATGATTAAAGTAAAAGATGCTGCAGACTTCTTTCCTGACGAAGTTACTAAATGTCCCGGCAGTGAGTTAAAACTAAGTTTTCCGGACAGTTTGCAGCCGACTACTATATTGTGGAGTGATGGAAGCCGAGAAAAAAGTTTTACAATTTCCAATCAGGATAGTGTTTTTGTAGAATATACTTTTAATGCAAATTGCACTCCAAACAAAGAATGGATTAAGGTAAATCAAGCAGTAGAGCCAAAAGTTAATTTGGATTCTCTGTATTTTAAATGCGCTACTGATTCTATAGAGATCAAGCTGGATATTCAGGGTCAATATAAGTCCATTGAGTGGGAAAATGGTTCTAAAGAATTATCCAATAAACTTGTTCAAGCAGGGGTTTATTTTGTTGATGTTTATTGGGAATGCGGTAAGATAGAAAAACGATTCTCGATTGGAAATACCGGTAGTGAATTTCCTATTTTAAATGACTATCCAAGCCAGATATGTTTTGGAGATTCGATTTTCTTATCTGTAAAAAATAGCTCCATTTGTAAGGACTTTGTATGGAACAATGGTGTATCGAATGAGTCGACGTTTTGGGTCAAAGAACCCGGTTCCTATAGAGTTAGAGCAAGATGCAGTTGTGATACACTAAGTGTTACAGCAAAAGTAGAACTTGATCCCAATTGCGACCCACTCCAATTCCCCAATACAATAGCTATAAATGGTCAAGAAAACAATCGAATATTCCAGCCCTACTTCAATACTGCGATAAAGCCTTACATTAAATCTTATGAAGTCAAGATATTCAATCGATGGGGACATGAAGTTTTTCAATCTTCATCTATTTCCAATCATTGGCAACCTGATGAACACGCAGCAAATGACAGCTATCTTTATCTCGCAAAAATAAAATTTATGGTCAATGGACTAGAATATTCAAGAGTTTACAATGGTACCGTAACTTTATTGAGATGATAGAAATTAACTTAAAAGGATTGAATGCTCTTGTTTGTGGAGCAAGTAAAGGAATTGGCAGAGCAACAGCAATGGCTCTCGCAGAAAGCGGCGCGAACGTCACCTGCTTGTCCAGAAATGAACTGCAACTCAAGGAAATGGTTGCCCAATTAAATAAAAGCTACTCAGATCAAGAGCATCATTATTTAGTAGCCGATCAAAGCAAACCCGAAGAACTTAAGATCAAACTTACAGAATGGACTAGGTCTCGATCCATTCATATATTAATTAATAATAGTGGTGGCCCTGCGGCCGGACCAATAGAATCTGCACAGTTGGATGATTTTAGACATGCTTTTGAGCAACATTTGATATCCAATCATATACTTGTAAATAGTTGTTTGGCTTCGATGAAACAAGCCAACTATGGTCGGATAATAAATATCATTTCCACATCCGTAAAACAGCCTTTACAAAACTTAGGTGTGTCCAATACCATTCGGGCTGCCGTTGCCAATTGGGCAAAATCACTAAGCAATGAGCTTGCAGCATTCGGTATCACAGTCAACAACATTTTACCCGGAGCTACAATGACCGAAAGATTGGAAGGAATTATTGAAGTTGAAGCTCAAAAACAAAATCTAACCACAGATCAGATAAGACAAAAAATGTTGCTCGATATTCCAATGAAACGCTTTGGTCATGCTGAGGAAATAGCTCAAGCTGCTTTGTTTCTTGCCTCGCCTATGGCCTCGTACATTACCGGTATCAACTTGCCGGTAGATGGTGGCAGAACCAAGAGTTTATAGTAATTTTTTGACATATTTTACTGATTTTATTGCCAGAATGTCAGCCATTTTCTTGTTGGCATAGGCTTTGAGGCTACCTGCAAAAAATGATCATCTATGCAATCAGGTAAAATTTCTGTTCAAACGGAAAACATTTTTCCCATTATTAAAAAATTCTTGTATTCTGAGCAAGAAATATTTTTGAGAGAATTGGTATCTAATGCCGTTGATGCCTGCAATAAATTAAAAACGCTTTCTTCAAAAGGAGAGTTCAAAGGAGAATTAGGAAATCTCAAAATTGAAATCATCCCCGATCCGGAAGCTAAAACGCTTACCATTCGAGACAATGGGATCGGTATGACCGAAGAGGAAGTAAAAAAATATTTGAATCAATTGGCCTTTTCCTCAGCTCAAGAGTTTGTAGAAAAATACCAAAACGAGACTTCTATTATAGGGCATTTTGGCCTTGGATTCTATTCCGCTTTTATGGTAGCAGATAAGGTAGATGTGCTTACTCTCTCCCATCAACCCAACGCACAGGCTGTAAAATGGTCTTGCAAGGGAGATACAGATTACACCATAGAGTCTATTGAAAAATCCACTCGTGGCACTGATATTATTCTCCATCTGAGTGAAGATTGTAAGGACTATTCAGAACAATACAAAATTGAAACATTACTTGAAAAATTTTGCAAATTTTTACCGATCCCAATACAGCTTGGAACAAAAAAAGAGAAGCAAACCGTGAACAATGTTGAAACGGAAGTAGATGTTGACCATATTATAAACAATACACATCCATTGTGGAAAAAAACTCCTGCCGAGCTCAACGATCAGGACTACATAACATTTTATCAAGAGTTATATCCCTTTGCCCCTGAGCCCATGTTTTGGATTCATCTCAACATTGATTATCCATTCAACCTAACCGGAGTTTTGTATTTTCCAAAAATTAAAAATCAACTGGAAATTCAAAAAAATAAAATTCACCTGTACTGTAATCAAGTTTTTGTAACTGACGATGTCAAGGAAATTGTTCCGGAATTCTTAATGCTTCTTCATGGCGTAATTGACTCACCGGACATTCCTCTCAATGTGTCCAGGTCATATTTGCAATCAGATGCACAAGTAAGAAAAATTACCGGCTATATAACCAAGAAAGTCGCAGAGAAACTTCACGATCTTTACAAAAAAGACAGGAGTGAGTTTGAGAAGAAATGGGATGATATTGGATTATTTATTAAGTATGGACTTATCTCTGATGAAAAATTTGCTGAAAAGGCTACACAGTTTGTATTGTTAAAAAATACAGATCATCAATATTTCACCATAGACGAATATAAAGAAAAAATAAAGGATCATCAAACAGACAAACAGAATAAACTGACTGTGCTCTACACCAATGATGCATCGGCACAATATTCTTCTATTGCAAAATGCAAAGAAAGAATGTATGATGTATTGAGTTTAGATCAAATCATCGATAATCATTTTATACAACACTTAGAATATAAAGCCGAACTGCATTTCAAGAGAGTTGATGCTGATACTATTGATCAATTGATTGAAAAAGAAGAGCAAAATGAGACCGTGTTATCAGAATCAGAACTCAAGATCATTGCCGATTTATTTACAAGTGCTGCGCTCAATAAGGCCTCCAAAACGGAGCTCAAAGCACTATCACCAAATGATCCCCCTGTCCAAATTGTAAGGCCGGAATTTATCAGAAGGATGAGTGAAATGCAACACATGATGCACATGATGAAAGGTGATGAAAACAATCCATTCAGAGACCAATATCAAATGATCATTAATAGCAATCATCCGCTCATTGCCAAGTCATTACTAAGCATGGATGAAGCCAAACAACAAGAATCCGTGCAATACTTATTGCAATTAAGTCTATTGGAAAATCAAATGCTAAAAGGAGAACAATTGCATGATTTTATTCAAAAAAGCATCTCTAAAATGAATTAATAAATGATATTCGTTTTATAAATTGATCTTCTCAGGAAGAACTAAAAAAAAAGAGGCAACTAGAAAATTCTAATTGCCTCTTTCTTTTAAACTGTATTGCCCATACAAAATTTTGTATAGGCAAAAACAGATTGATGCAGAAATTAATCTATTATTTTTTACCCCACACTTCGACTATTGCAGTCTTTGCACGCTTATTTTTTGTGTCATACCAAAAGCTAATTCTATTGATAATTCTTTTATTTCCTTCCAAATCTACGACTCTTGAAGAGCTTCCTGCCGAAAAATTCTCCTTCATTTCAATTTCTTGAGAAGACCCATCCGCAAAATGAACCACACATCTGTGCATGTTTATACCGGCTCTTTTTACTCTAAATTGAATTTTAGTGAACGTTCCTTCTGCCACAGTTACCGGAATTTCGTCATGGTCCAAAGAAAATTTTACTGTGCGTTTTCCTAAAATTTTCCACTGGTCTGGTGTATTAAAGGCAACAGCTGTTTGGGCTAAAAATACTACAGCCAATACAGTCATAATGAATGATGTTGCGAATTGAACTTTGAAATAATTTTGCATATTCTAAACTATTTTAATGGTTTAACAATTGTTTTATTATAAGACTTAAAAATGTTCAAAAGGTTTAATGACATAGCAAATTTTATACTATTCTTGTTTACTTTATTGGCTATGAGGTCTGCTGCGCAAAGCCTCCATGTGAACACTATATCTTCTTTACCTTCTGTTCTTACTGAATCTTCCGGATTGACTTCTTTTGGTAACATTTTTTGGAGTTTTAATGACAGTGATGGGAAAGTAGAAATTCATTCATTTGACTCTTTAGGAAACTATTTAAGAACCGTGGAGCTTCTTAACTCTAATAATGTGGATTGGGAGGAAATAAGTTGCAATGAAACCGGAGATCTTATCATTGGAGATTTTGGAAATAACAATAATGATCGTAGAAATTTAAAAATCTATTGGATCCCGGAATTTCAAACTATCAGCTCCAACAAAGTAAATACAAAATCATTAAGTTTTGAATATGGACACCAAAGCGGTTTTCCACCTGGGGACGCTTTTAAAAATTTTGATATGGAAGCGATGATTTATAAGAATGACAGCATCCATTTATTTTCAAAAAACAGAACCAATCCGTTCAGTGGATATTGTTATCAATACACTCTCCCATTGTCCGAAGGTCATTATATTATTTATCCGCGAGATAGTTTTGTTATTGGTACTAATTCTTCATTTAATGATTGGGTCACTGCTGCAGCCTTAAGTCCGAATGGAGACAAATTAGTATTGTTGAATCACGGTAAAATTAATCTGTTCTATGACTACACAGGAACCGATTTTTTTAAAGGGAAACGTATAGTTTATACACTTGATCACTACAGTCAAAAAGAAGGTATTTGTTTCAATTCTCAACAAAATTTATTTTTAACAGACGAAAGAGTTTTTGGCAACTTTGGAAACCTTTATCGCATAGAACTTCCTGTTGTAAATTCCACAGAGTCGTTCAGCCAAACTAAGATATCCGCTGCTTTGATTGCACAAAATGAGTTGACAACAAATTTCTCAGGAACATTTGATATTTATTCTGTTTCCGGTATTTTCATCTGCACTCTCGAAGTCAATGAGGCTGAGCCTTTAGACATTTCTTTTTTAGCCGGGGGTATTTATTTAATGAAGGGTAGGAACAATTCAATGATGAAGCTAATAAAATTCTGATCACGTAAAATTGTATTTAGGATTTTTACCCTCTACACCTTTAAACCTATTCTCTAAGACCTCCAAATCATTTATAGAGTTTTCTGTACAATAAAAAGGAGGATCAAAACTAACGGTTTTATTTTTAAAATCAAATGGACAGCATATCACAGGTATTTTTGCTCCTTTTGCAATAAAATAAAATCCTGTTTTAAAATGCTCAACTTTATGTCTTGTCCCTTCAGGTGCTATTACAATACTAATCTGAGGATGGGTTTGAAGAAAGTCAACATACGAATCCACCAAATTATTCTTCTTGGATCTATCGACCGGAAATCCTCCCATAGCCTTGAATAAAAATCCATATGGAAAACGAAACAGGGAATCTTTTCCTAAATATTTTACATGGGTCAAATGATTCCCATACCTCACCAACATTCCTACGATAAAATCCCAGTTGGAGGTATGCGGAGCAACAATGATAATATATTGGTTTAGCCGTTTTAGCTCTTCCAGTCCATGGACTTTCCAACCGCTAATTTTCAAAATAAATCTGCATAAGCCGCTCCACATTTCTTTTACTTTGGAGTTCTTAAATCATTTTGATGAATAGACCAATTGACTCTTGAATTCCCCTGTGCATCAATAAATTCAACTTTCAGTCTTCTATTGTTATATTCACCGCTAATAGAGAATTTACCATAATTATAAGATTCCAGTAAGGTGTTGGCCACACGATTTGGATTCTCTCTTTCTTTAGGACTAACGTATCCAATTCCTGATGTCAATGGAGAGATAGTGATATCATATAAAGGATAGGTGGACTCTCTTTGCTTCGTTATGATTTCGCTGTGATGTCTATCTCCTGTGACAAACAGAATGCCTCTTACTTTTTCTCTTTCAATAAAATCCAATAACTCGTTGTACTCCTTTTCATATTCACAAAAACAATCTACAGATGAGCTGGTATTCAAAACCTGTGATCCTATGACAATGAGTTTGAATGGGGCGTTGCTGTTGAGCAATGCTGATTTGAGCCAAGTCATCTGTTGTTCTCCAAGCATTATTTTATCTTGATTTACTTTTTCATCTATTTTTGAATTCATGTAATCAGAACTTCTCCAAGTTCTATTGTCGAGAAAAAATAGATCTACATCATTTAAGCTCACTTTAGTATAAATTCCTTTCCCATACTCTCCATAACTGGGATTCAAAAAATAGGACTTGAAAACCTCTCTTGTAATGTCTTTAAAAATAAAGGAAACCCCATCATTATTGGGACCATACTCGTGATCGTCCCAAATTGCATAGTGTTTCATTGACTTAAGAAATTTTTGCATATTGGGTATCTGTCGATCATGCGATGCTCTGTACCACATACCATACTCACTCCCTAAGTCTGCTTCACGATAGTACCAGGCGTCGCCAAGCCAAATCATTGCCTCTGCTTTTTCTTTGGCCATGGTTTGAAAAATTACATTGTCCGTTCCATATTTTTCTCCCGGTCTATCATACAACGAGTCATTTATATAGGCACAAGAACCGGCTAAAAAACTAAAGTCGGGAGCAGGTTTTCGCCATTGCCAAAGTTCGCTTGTGGTTACAGTTCCTTTATATTGATCGGGCAAGATTTTCTTTCCTACTCTTAACTCATACTCGTAAACGGTGCCCGGCTCCAATGCAACCAAATCATAATGAATAACCTGGAAATCATATTTTTTGTAAGTGGTTTCAAAGGCTTTATGAACATTATTTGGAGCCGATTTGGGCCAATACCATAGACTAACATTTGAATTTGGCTTAGTTTCCACCCATATTTTTGCTGTACGCAGTTCAGTAGACCCCAGCATCGGACCACTGATAATCTGTGAAAATGAAGAAACTCCACACAATAAAAACAGCAACAAATGCAACGATTTTTTCATTTTTTGATCTTAATATATCATGTAAAGATAGGGTAACTTCCCAAAAAGTACTTGAATAAATTGTGATAAAACAATATGTTTGCAGTAGAAATCAATGAGAAAACTATATAAAATCATAGAAGACTTGGCACATTTTATATTGCCTGTTATCTTATTTTGCTGTAAAATTAAACAAGGGGTCATAAAATTCCATTTCAGTTCGTTTCGCTCATTCTCCATTTGGATTTTTCAAATAAAATATTGGGTAAAGAAGAATCAATTCCGGTTCGGAAAAGCTAGTATTGGCCTTATAATCCTGTTTTTTAGCTTGAATCCCCTACAAGCTCAAGATAAAAGACTTATTGAGCTCTCCGGAATGGTAGTAACAGAACGAGGGGATGAGCCTGTCGGTCTTGGATTTGCCGAAATTCAAATTAAGGGCAGCCATCGAGGCGTTTATGCAAATGAAAAAGGGTTTTTCTCCATTGCAGCACAAATTCAGGATACTATTGAGTTCAGATATCTGGGATATGTACCTGCAACTTATATCATTCCTGACAGTTTGGGAAGCGATCATTATACTATTTTCCAAATTATGGTGAAGGACGAAATATTGCTCCCGCAAACCGTAATTTATCCATGGCCAAGGAAAGAATTTTTTAAACAGGATTTCCTTGCAATGGATGTTCATGAATCCTTAGCAGAAATTGCAAAGAAAAATTTGGCAGAGGAAAATATCAAAAGACTAATGAACAGAACCAGCTATGATGCGCAGGCCTCAACAAGTTACTTTCTTACCAAACAGGCCACTTCTTACTATTATTATGGCCAACTTCAACCCATGAATATTTTATCCCCTTTGGCCTGGATAAAATTTTTTGAAGCTTGGAAAAGAGGTGATTTCAAAAAGAAAAAGAAAAAATAATTTTTCTTTTTATATTGATATCAACAAATCTAATGAGTAAGTTTCCATAAAGAACCATTCTTCGTTTTATATTCAATCAATTTATTTTCTTTCATCAATTGATTAATCTGATTTTGTGACTCTGCCTTTGATAACTCTGTTAATTCAGAATATTCTCTTAGAGTTAAACTTCCAAGATACCGGAATAGTTCTTCACCTTGTTTATCATTGATTTTTCGATGCAAACTAGAGTCTAATCTTTGTATTGCTTGAATAATGGTACTGTAAGGTCTTGCACCATACACCAATTCAGTTTGATTATTGCTATTGACAATAAATAAAGTAGGGAAGCCTCTTACACCGTATTGTTTTGCAAGAGTTAAATCATTTTTAAAGAGTTGCTCTGCTTCGCTCTCATAATCAGAATGCATCTTTTTTAAATCCAATCCACATTCTTTTGCTGCCACGTCCAGGTGCTCCCATTTAGTAATATTTCTTTTCTCAATAAAAACCATTTCCCTTATTCTTCTTAAAAATTGTAAAGCCTTTATTGGATCTTGGATCTGTGCGGCTTTGAACGCGATTGAAGGTGGATAGGAAGAATGTAATGGATCTTCAAGCCAAACATCACCATCAATTGGCATATCATAATGAGGGCTGACTTCGTCCCAATGCACTGCAACATCAGAGGGCTTAGAAATTCCTCCGCTATTATATGACCAATCCGGAAGCAATCCCCCCATGTGATAATTCCATTCTATTTGCTGACCGTATTCCAATTTTAATTTTCTAAGTTGCGGCTCAATTCCCCAACATGAAGAACAAATTGGATCGGTAAAATAAATTAGTTTTATTTTTGCATTGACCTCATTATTAATCACACTCAGTTCTTGAGGATCGCTACTATTTATAACACAAACTTTTTGGGCTGTATCACAGTTTAAAGAATTTTGCATAGAATTTATTTTACGTCTATCAATTATACTGCATGAAGTCAACAATATTAAATTCATGAGAAATATCCACTTATTGTCGGTTAACTCAATCATAATGTTGCTAAATTAAATTATTTTCCAATTTTTATATCCAAAGATCATTCTCCCCTTAAGAAGTTTATTTTCTATCCAGCTTAAAATCCTGTATTTTAATTTTTCATGTTTTAAAGGCTTGCGGGAGGGCATATAATTTGGCTCGTAATGCAATTGGGATTTCCAATCCATTTTTGCAATAAATGAGTCCATTACTTTTGGATGAGTTCCTTCAAACCTTTCTAATTTAGAAAGGTTTCCATAATCAAAAATAAGGAATTCCTCTTTTCTATGTCCACTATGATAAAAACTACTCATGGTATCAGACTTTATTTGCATCATTCTCGGTGGTCGTACCCAACCATAATGATAAACTTCAGCATCTATCAACTTTACTTTCAATGGATAAGTGTTTTGTGTTCTGTAGTAATCCATTCCATCAAAATTGGGAATCCTTCTAAACGACTGAGCATCCTTCCAAGAATGAATATCTGTTCTATTCTTTATAATTCTGATATCATATTTATACCAACTATGACTATTTAAAAAATGATCATAGTCTCCAAAAAAATGTTTCCATTTAAATAACAAACCTTCCACCTCATCTATATGTAAAAATTCTTCACAAGCTGATTTTATCTTTGGCAGAAATTGCTCATGAATAAGTTCGTCTGACTGCAAATAAAATAACCAATCTCCAGAACAGTATGACTTCGCTAAATCAGTTTGCTGAGCATAAATACTTCCGTGTGCATAGCTATCCAAATCCCATACAGAGTTTATCAATTTTATTTTAGGATTGTTTAAATTTATAATCTGTTGTTTTGTTGTATCATCATCATCTCCTTTCCCTATGACAATTACAAACTCATCAACTATATCAAGTATAGACAATACGGATTCAAGAAATGGGTAATACAGTTTTTCAGTATTCCGCATAAAAGTAAATCCGCTAATTTTCATAACTTAGATTTTTCTTATTGCTTTGTAAAAAGCCATCTTGAAATTTCTTTCAGGCTGGCCTTTTTTCCATACATTAATATTCCTGTTCTGTAAATTCTTCCCGATAAGGCAATTATTAACCAAGCAAAAGCAAACAACACGATCAATGAAGACAATATCTGCCAAAATGGTGGATCGAATACTATGAGCGAAGGCATTACAATCGGAGAAAACAATGGGAATATAGAAGCAAATATAGCCAATGTACTCTCCGGCTCTCTTATTACAGAAAAACTGATATAGATAGCCAACATAATCGGAATAGTAATAAAAATAGTAAGCGACTGCGAGTCATTAACATCATCTCCTACTGCTGCACCTATCGCTGCAAACATTGAAGCATAAACAAAATAACCTCCCAAAAAGTAGAGCAAAAATAATATACCAATTTTTAACCAGTTTATTTGTTTTAGTTCTTGAATTATTTGTAAAATACTATCAGGATCCATGGTTTGGTTCATCATCTGACCCTGTTGAGCTACTTGTTGCATTTGAGACTCATCCATTCCTGTCAATGCTGTACCAATCATAAAAACAATTGGAATAATAATAATCCAAATTAATAACTGAGTTAATCCTACCAATCCAATGCCAATAATTTTGCCTAACATAAGTTCAGTAGAAGTACAAGATGAAATGATAATTTCTACAATTCTATTCACTTTTTCTTCTGTAACCGATCTCATTACAGATGCTCCATATAAAAATATGATAAAGAAAATAATATAACCCATTAGTCCACCGAGCAAAGTTGCAATTTTACCGGTATTACTCGATTTATCTTTTACATTATCAGAAATGGGTTCAGGATCAATTTTAATATCCGTATCCAATTTACTTACAGTTTCTTCTTGAAAGGATAGAAGTTTCATTTTCTCTTGCCTTACCCTCTTAAGAATAGTCTTCTCCAAGATGGCTTCCATCTCTATGTCCAACGCCTTATCAGAATAAAAATAAGCGGTGTAATCTTTTACATCAACACCTGCAAATTTAGGCAACACCAGGACTGCATCTATTTTATGATTTAAATATTGTTTCTTTAAGTCCGGCAAGTTTTGATCGGAGAGTTCAAATTTAAATCTTCTGGATTCATCCGGTGCTTGGATTTGCATTCCACTTTGATCTAGTATGGAGACCAAATATTGTTTATCCGATTGATAAGAAAAAATAAACCCTATACAAAGAATAAACAATAAAATTCCAAGTGGAGTGAGTAGAGTAGTGAGTAGAAATTTTTTATTTTTAACTCTGGTAATATATTCTCTTGAAATGATTAGGCCTAGTTTATTCATTATTGGATTGATTTACAGTTTTGATAAAGATTTCAGAAAAAGTTGGCAGGATTTCCCGATAACTCTGTAATGGTATATCCTCTTTTATCATTGACTGAAGGATCTGATTTCCTTTCTTTTCCTCCGGATCAAAAAATTTATATGTACAATGATCAATGTGTGAAATTTCATAATTATCCAAAATGGATGGTGGCAGTTCTTTTTTGCATTTTAGCTCATACAAATGTTCCTTAAATTGTTGTCTTACACTTCCTACTTCCCCATTAAGCAAAACAATTCCTTTATTGATTAAGACTATTTCGTCGCATAATTCTTCTACTTGTTCCATCCTATGCGTCGAGAATAAAATAGCTGCGCCTTCGTTCCTTAATCTAATGATTTCATCTCTAATAAGATTGGAATTGATAGGATCCAAGCCCGAAAATGGTTCATCTAAAATTATCAATTTGGGGTCATGGACAACAGCAGCAATAAATTGAATTTTCTGTGACATTCCTTTAGACAATTCCTCCACTTTTTTGGTCCACCATGACTGAATCTCAAATCGATTCATCCACCATACTACTCTTTTTTCAGCCTCCTTTTTATCAAAACCTCTAAGACGACATAGATAGAGTAGTTGCTCACCAACACTCATTTTCTTATAAAGTCCTCTTTCCTCAGGCATATAAGCTATTCTATTGTTTCCATTTCCATGAATGGCTTTGCCGTCCAAAATTACTTCACCCGAGTCAGGTCTAGTGATCCCGGTGATCATTCTAATCAATGAAGTTTTTCCGGCGCCATTGGGCCCCAAAAGGCCACAAATGCTCCCTTGGCGAACCTCAAAACTAACATGATTGACAACCTTCAAGTCTTGATATTCTTTGCACAGGTCTCGGATTTTTAACATATCTATAAAATTCTAAAGGCAAAAGTATTGGTTTTAATGTTCATTTTCACAAACTTGCTTAAAGTTTAGTTAAATAGCTCGAAAAGCTCGACCAAAATCCATTATCTTTACTCAAAATATTTTTTTACTTATTATTTTTAATTAAAATTTTATCAACAATGAAACAATCAATTATTTTGACCCTTTTCATTTTTTTGTTCCAAATTGGATTTTCTCAAAGTGTAGAATCCAAAAGACAAATGAGCTTAGGCATACAAACAGGATATAGCATTAGCATTCCCAATACTGAGGCCAAGTTTATAGAAAAAGTGTGGAAAAAGTTTACTAAGGATTTCGGAAAACTGACAAAAAATAAAAAGGCTGATGAAGAATTTATTGAAGGAGCTACAGTTAAAACGATCAGCTCAAATCCTATGGACATTTATACAATAATAGAAGAAAATTCAATAACCGCTTTTTTTGATATTAAAAATGGCTTTATAAACTCGACCGATTATCCTAAAGAATCAAAACAGGCACAGGAGTTTATAACAGAATTTTTATACGAAGTACAAAGAGAGGCAACAAAATTGGAATTGGAAAAGGAGCAAGACGCATTGAAAAAATTGAATAAGAATTTGGATAAATTACACAAAGACTTGGAGGATTATAAAAAAGATATCGAAGTCGCCAAGGATAAAATTAAAAAAGCTGAGCTCAATATAGTCCAAAATGGAAAAGATACCGAAAAAACAAAATCTGATATTGAAAATCAAACCAAGCTTGTGGGTGAAGTGACTAAAAAACTTGAGTCCATTGGTAAGAAAAATTAATTGATAAAATTGAATACAGATTTTGTGAAATAAAAAATAGACAAAGTTCTTATTCTATTCTTCGTTTTCTTTGTATCTATATAATAACATGAGCACAGAAAAATTGAATAAAAGTATAAAAAACTGGGCTGAAGATGACAGACCAAGAGAAAAGTTAGTAGCCAAAGGTAAAGAATCCTTAAGCAACTCGGAATTATTGGCTATTCTTTTAGGATCTGGCTCAAGGAACGAGTCCGCTGTAGACGTAGCCAAAAAGATATTGGAGTCATGCAATCACAACTTAGCCGATTTGAGCAAACTCGGTTTGGACAAACTTAAAAAATTCAAAGGAGTGGGTACTGTCAAAGCTATTAATATTGAGGCCGCTCTAGAGCTGGGAAGAAGAAGACAGCGAGAAGATAGCCAGGATATTCCTTCTCTTAATAGCAGCCATCTGATGTACAGTTATATCAAAACTTTTCTAGAAGATTTGAATCATGAGGAATTTTGGTTGATTGTACTCAATCGAGCTTTAAAACCCATTTATTCTGTTGCACTTCACAAAGGAGGAATAAATTCTGTTTCTGTAGATCCTAAAATTATTTTTAAAACTATTTTGGAGTACAATGGTTCTGCTTTTGTAATTTGTCATAATCATCCTTCAGGAAGCATGCAGCCGAGTCAATTTGATGTAGACCTGACCTCAAGAGTAAAGAAAATTGCTGATTTTATGGATATCAAATTGGTGGATCATCTGATCATTTGTCCACATTCATACTACAGCTTTGCAGATGAAGGAAAACTCTAGCAGATGGCTGGTAAAAAACAAGATCAAATTTCCGGGTTCCAAACATTAAAAGCTCTGTTTGCCTATACAAAGCCATACAGATGGATGCTGTATACTGCTACTGTTTTAGCAGTTTTATTAGCACCAATCAGTGCTGTTACACCTTATTTGGTCAACTTTATAGTAGATGATCATATAATGAAATCCGACCCTCAGGGAATGATGGTTTTGAGTCTGTGGTTTTTGGCTTTACTTATCCTTACTACCGGGCTGCGGTACTATTTTATGATATTGACCAATTTATTAGGACAATCGGTCATTAAGGATTTACGAACCAAAGTTTACAGCCATTTGCTCACTCAAAATTGTTCTTATTTTGATAATACACCGGTTGGTACTAATACTACTCGTACTATTAGTGATTTAGAAAGCTTGAATTCGGTGTTTTCTGAAGGATTAATAACCATTATAGCTGATATATTGGCTATAGTCTGTATTCTGGGCTTAATGTTCTATTCAAGTGTAAAACTTACCTTGATTTGTTTGGTCAGTTTTCCTCTCTTGATTGTTGCTTCCTATATTTTCAAAGAAAAAGTGAAGGCCTCATTTCAGCGGGTTCGAAATGAAATTACGAGAATGAACACTTTTTTGCAAGAGCATATCAGCGGAATGAAAATTGTACAGATTTTTAACGCAGAAAAGCATGTATCCAATGAATTTAAAACCATAAATAGAGAATATACACAGGCCAATTTGGATGGAATCTTTTATTATGCTGTTTTTTTTCCTGTGGTAGAAATTATTGCTGCAGCTTCATTGGGTTTTATGGTCTGGTGGGGAGCTCAAGGAGTTATTCATCATGAAGTAACTCTTGGTCATCTGGTAGCTTTTCCTATGTTTCTATCCAGATTATTCCAACCCATAAGGATGTTGGCGGATAAGTTCAACACGCTTCAGATGGGTCTTTTAGCCGGTTCTAGGGTGTTGCAGGTACTTGATTTAAAGCAGACCGAAGAAGATCTTGGTATTAACTCTAATGCTTCTTTACGAGGAGACATTAAATATGATCATATAAGTTTTTCTTACAAAACGGATATTCCGGTTTTAGCTGATATTTCGTTTACCTTACCGGCCGGCAAAGCATTGGCTATTATTGGCCCTACCGGCTCAGGCAAAAGCAGCATTATCCAATTGTTAAACCGATTGTATAAAATCAATTCAGGTCAAATTTATATTGGCGACACTGAAATAAGAGACTTTACTTTGGATCATTTAAGATCTAAAATTGCCTTTGTTCAACAGGATGTTTTTCTTTTTAGCGGCAGTTTGTTGGAAAATATCCGACTCAACCGAAAAGAGATAAGCCTTGAAAAAGTCAAACAATGTGTTCAGCAATTGGGATTGGAAGAATTTATCCATTCATTACCCAATGGGCTAGCCTATGAGTTGGCAGAAAGAGGGAGCAATCTTTCTCTGGGACAGCGTCAGCTAGTGTCTTTCATCCGCGCTTTGGTTGGCGATCCGGAAATCCTCGTTCTAGACGAGGCAACGGCTTCCATAGATCCTAACAGTGAAAAGTTGATTCAATCCGCCCTTGAAAAATTGATCTGCGGAAGAACGTCGATAACTATTGCTCACAGATTGAGTACCATCCAACATGCAGATTTCCTTTTAGAAATTGAAGAGGGCAAAATCAAAGAATTTGGGCCGATGAAGGAACTTTTAAGTCATTCTGACCGTTATTTTAATATCAAACATTACCAGCCCTCTTGAGGAAAAACTACAAGGCGAAAATTTTTTCATATTAAATTAATTAATAATACATAATTTGTATTATCTTTGCCTTTGTCCATGAACAATCACAGCTCATATTATTTTGAGACCGGAAGGTCATTTGGGTCTCGTATCCTTGCCGGAATATTTTTGGTAGTATTTCTCGGAGCATTATTCTATGTAGGCTTCAAAATCTACACACTTTTGTTTTGGGTTTGTCCCATTTTGATAATTGCAGCCCTAATAATTCAGCCTTCTGTAGTTTGGGATCATATCAAGAACTTAGGGAAAAGTTTCAAGCTAAACCCCATCGGAGGGGTTCTTCAAGTTGGACTTCAGTTTATAGGATTGCCTTTAGTGAGTGCAGGGCTTTTATTCAAAGCTTGGGCATACAAAAAATTTGGACAGCTGCAAAATCAAGCTAACCAAAACTCCTTTGAAGAAAAGTATACTCCGTACGAAGAAATAGAATTGGATTCACTTAACAAGCCAAAACAAGAAGAGCCACAAAAGCAAAAGCAAAATGCTTACGACGACCTTTTTGTGTGATAAATTATTTGTGTGACTGTTTCCATTATTGTTATATCTTCTGTTTGTTTAGTTTATCTGGCATTACTCACAACTTATCTTTATTCCTGGAACAAAATTCCAACGTTTAGCTCATCTGTTGCTCATTCTCCTCATCCAAAGGTGAGCATCATTATTCCTGCTCGAAATGAGGAGGACCATATTTTGAACTGTGTGAGATCCTGTCTGAATCAGACTTATCCATCTGAACTAATAGAAATAATTGTTATTGATGACCAATCTGAAGACAATACTTACTCATTGCTTGAGGACGAGATAAAGGTTCCCGGATTCAAACTGATGAGGCTGGGAGTGCACAAACGCACAACAATCCAAGGGTCAAAGAAAAAAGCAATAGCCTATGGTGTTTCGCACGCCTCCGGAGACATAATTCTTACTACCGATGCAGACTGCACTGTTCCCACAGACTGGGTAAATAAATTTGTACAGTATGCCAAAAAAAATGAAAAAATACTGATTACAGGGCCTGTAATGGTGAGTGAAGCTAATGGGTTAATCAACATATTCCAACAACTAGATCTAAGTGTAAACTCTCTCATCAATGCCGCAGGAATGCATAATGGACTCCATCAATTGGGGAGTGCTGCAAATTTGATGTATCAAAAAGCAAGCTTTCTTGAACTTTCACCCTATGAAGACAATTTCCATATAGCTTCCGGAGATGATGTTTTTCTTATTCAAAAAATGAAAGAGCGATTTCCACAGGGTATGAGTTTTATCAAATCCAAAGAAGCTATAGTAGAGACTAAAGCTTGTACAAGTTGGAGGGAGCTGATAAGCCAACGATTGCGTTGGGCCGGGAAAACCAAGTATTTAAAAAATTATAAAATTAATTTTATTGCTGCTGTAGTTTGGCTTAATAGGATTCTTCCTTGGCTCGGATTGACAGTCTCCATTATATTATCATTTAAGGATCTCTTGATTTGTTCTGTATCCTGCATTCTTTTGAGCTGGATTATTGATTTTATTATATTATGGCAAGCTACAAAATTTTTCAACAAACAAAAACTACTTTGGTATTTTGTACCCATACAATTAATTTATAACTGCTATTTTTTATTACTGGGAATGCTTTCATTTTTACCACTCCAGCTTGAGTGGAAGGATAGAAAAATTTAATTTTATCCAAAATAAAATCCTTATTAAAAATTAGCTCTCATTGAAGCCCTTGCAGTATGGATGGTTTTGTATTCTTCCGACTTCCTGCCATTATAAAACAATTGCAAATTGATATAGCTTGACAGTCTAATATCAACACCACTTTCCCAGCTGTAATTTCGACCATTTTTAAAACCCTCAAGCATAATAAACTCTATTCCTGTAGAACTGGACCCGATATAATTTATATTTAATAATTTGATCTCTGTCCTCAAATTGATTTTTCTCTTCAATGCAAACTGAGCGGAGCTGGCAAACTGGAAAATCCTTGCCTGCTCATGGTTAAAATCTTTTTCCATTGCGTTTTTAAAGGCAGAACTGAAACTGATCCTAAATTCATTGCTCCACCGGTACAATAGAATTGGTTCAATTTTGATAGTCTGAATATTGAAGTTTTGGTCAGAGTAAAAACTTGCTTGATATTTTTCCACCTTTTGAGTGAGATTGACATTCAAATCCAACTTTTTTTTCAAGGTGTATCTTGCATTGAAATTCCATTCTTCATTGGATCGTTGTTCTGTACCGGAAACCAACAATACTTTTGCAGAAGCCAAATTATGATTCAGTCTAAATTCATAATTGACATTGGCTCTGTTCAAATAAACATTTTGTTGGGTCCAACTTTGATACGATAAATTATAACTAGAATTAAATCCCAAAGGATTAAGCTGATCCTGCCATTGAGCAGATTGAGATACTTTATTTGTAAATCTCATGACAGACTCTAACTGTATTTTTTTTAGGATGCTTTTCTTTTTTGTGTCAAACCAAAGAGCAGGGTCAATACTCATAAAATGATTCCAGGAAGAAGAATAGATCTGAACATATTCAGAATTGAATAATTGTATCTTGATATACTGCGCTGAGTCAATCTGTGGTGAGTAAATATATTCTTGCTGTTGTCTAATCCCATCCTTATTGGAATCTATATAAATATAATCGCCTTCTCCGGGTCTTCTCTGCTCAAAAACAAACTCCTGTTTTGGTTCAACTCCACTTGATAGCTGATAATTATTCTTTAATCGAATGGAATTTTTAATGAATACTATGCTGTGATCTAAAGCTCCAAGAAAATACAATTGGCCTAGGCTATCTTGAATTCCCTTATCCTTAAAATGAATTTTCCTTGCTGATGCTTGTATCTCTATCTGTCCTGCCCTGCCTTCTACACTTTTTGCACTTGATGTTATTTCATGCGCATAAGAATAAGATTTTGTTGAGTGCTCAAGAATTTGATCATCCTTTCTTAGTCTGTATTCTGTTTTAAATTGAAGTCCATTTTCAGGATTAAAATGCAATTTGCATTGGGCAACATCAAAAGCGAAACTCCCTGAAATTAAAGAATCTTCAGTACGAGAAAATCTTAAGTTCTGTTCTTTATCAAACTGCAATATTGTGGAAAAATTTTTGCCCAATTTCCTTTCCAAATACACAGAAGGTCGCAAGAATCTGGAGGACTCTTTTTCATCATTATTGTTCAACTGTCTCCAAACAAAATAAATTTTTGTAAGACTGTCAACATAGGTATTTTCCAATGTGTGCTGTTGACCTTGATAATTGTTTCGCTGATTTAAAATGGAAAAGTGATATTGACTATTCCAATATTTTCCCCAACTCAGGGACATTTTATCTGATAGCCAATGTTCGTTTGCAGTTTGTATTTTTGAAATGTTCCAATCCCTGGAGAATTCTGCAGCTCTGTACGGACTTATAGCTTTAAACTTAGACTGAACAAACTCATGTTGAAGCTCATTGCTCCATTTGACTTTTTTGAATTTCAAAACCTGCCTGTCCAATGTTTGAAATTTGAGTTTACTTGCCATTGCATAATTATCCTGATCTTGTAAGGTAGATAATCTGTTTTTATCCCATGCGCTAAGTGCTATTTCTGCTTCTACCTGTTCATGCTTTTTATAATTCCAACGATAGCCTATGGTCATCAAACTTTGTTGTGTGGGCGCAATCACGGGGACAATGGGTTCATAATTACCCTTTAGTTCGCCGGTATGTTCATCCGGAGCCAACCACTCATAAACCCTTCCGTTGAAGTTAGAAGATTTTAATTTATAATGACCACTACCGGGCAAAGTTTCTGTAAAAATAACCTGCAAAGAATTACTGTCTGCCTGAGGTTCATGGACCAAAATTTTATCTATTCTCATTTGCCCTCCAACCAAAAATGCGGTATCTCTGAACTTGTAATAGACTCGGTTGAGACTAAAATCCTGACCTGCTTTGCGTATAGAGCTTCTTGATAATTTCGAATAATCATCTCCTGCATTTTGCAGAGCTACTTTATCCAAAGAGTCCAAGTCATCTTGAAATGCAGAAGTTTTGCTGTCTTGCTCATGATAAATGTTCAAGTACGTTTCGTGTCGTTTATTTATCCAGTTCCCAGAATACGTTGCTAAGGTTCTAATGTAATTTTGTTCAGAATAATCAAACTCCACAATCACTCTGCTTTGATCAGAAATGATTTTCCTTGGCATAAATCTTATTTCTGCTAAGTTATAGTCTATAATATAATCTGCATCTTCACCTCTCACCATCAGAACTCCATCAACCCAAACTTTTTCAGTACCTGCCAATACTACAATGAATGTCTCCCCTTCTCTTCCTTGCAATCTGTATGGGCCTTGATTTCCATTTTGAGTTATAGGGATAAAACGGTTAAATTTTCCTTTAGAAATTCCAATAGCAGACTGTTGTACAATTTTATGATTGTTTTTATTAATTTCATTTCTGAAAACAGCCCCTTTACTTCTCTTAGTATAATTCATAAAATAAGACTGCGGCCTGTACAGTTCAATGTCTCCGGCAGTTAATGACGAATTTTTTTTGGAAAGCTGTATAAAAAGTTTGTCAAATTCTTGAATCTGTCTGGTATTTCCTTCAGGTTGAATTGGAATTTGTTGATCACTTATGGCGCCCAGAATTTTTATTCCATCTCCCAAATCTCCGCTAATTTGCAGATTGAGTGCCGAATTTAAAACCAGAGACTGAGTATTTCCTACAGATATTCCTCGAGTAAAACTTCCTGAATAATCTATTCCGGATTGATCCCACCAATCACTTTTTGGATTCGAGATTTGAAATTCTTGCTGTGCGTAATCAGGTCGTTGAGGTCCATATTGCAAACTGGAATCAAATAAAAAAAGAAATGCCTGGCGGGGAACAGGTATAGTTTGATAAGTGATTTCTATGCTGTCGCATAGCAAAGTATCTGAAATTTGGAAACAATTAGTGCAGATATGAGATTTTATAATTGTTAGAGGTTCGGATTTATTTCCGATACAAGAACAACTTACTGTTTGAGGGTCAATCACAAATGAATCTTTGATTTCAAAAATCTCGGAATCCATTTTCTTTTGTTGTATTTTCTTATGTTGAGAATATGCTTCTGAGCTTACGAATATCAACAGAACAGTTATAAGTCTATAAAATAATCTATCTGTTATCATTCAAACAAGTCAAAGCATGATTTATACAAAAGTAATGAATTATTGTGAATAGTATTAAACGAGAATTGACAGGCAAATTATTTTACTTTATGCGGATTTTTTCTTATAAAAGATTCCCATCCACCGAATCGCTCAGTTTCATCAATTTTTGAACTCATCTGATAGTGACAACAAAGAGCCGCCGCCAATCCATCAGTTGCATCCAAATACTTTACTTTGATTTTGTATTTTAAAACAGATTCTAACATTTTGGCTACCTGTTCTTTGGAAGCATTTCCATTGCCGGTAATAGATTGTTTTATTTTCTTTGGACTATATTCATACAACTTGAGACCCATAACCATACCTGCTGTAAGGGCTACTCCCTGTGCTCTGCCCAGCTTAAGCATTGATTGTGGATTTTTGCCATAAAACGGGGTTTCTATTGACATTGTAGCCGGGCAATAGGTTTCTATGATCTCTTGAATTTTGAGAAAAATTTCTTTCAATTTATCGGTATGTTGTTCAAATTCTTTGAGCTTGATCACGTTGACATCCAGTACAACAGCCTGACTGTCTTTGACTTCTATAATTCCAAAACCCAGTATGTTTGTCCCCGGATCTATTCCTATAATTCGCTCTTGCAATAACCGCATGACATATTAAAAAAAATAATCATGTAATAGTTTAACAAAAAGATAAGATATTTGCGAATTGACCCGATTACAATATAGTCGGTCTAAATAACAGATCTATATAAGTATGTTGCTTTCTTGGATTACAAGATATTGGTTTGGTTTGGCTACAATGTTACTCTTAGCCTTAATGAGTTATCAAGTCTATCAACTCACTCCTTTTCTTGCATTACAGGATACTAACGGCCTAATCGTTATACTCATTGTGATTCTCTTGATGCCATTGAATTGGCTTATGGAAGTATTGAAATTATTTTTTTATTCTCAATCCGTATATAAAATAAAGCAATGCATCCAAATCATCTGTCAAGGACAGCTCGCAAGTTTGTTTTTTCCGGCCGGATGGGGACAATGGATTGGTCGAGTCTCCAGCGCCTCTAATGAAGATAAAATCAGTCTGGCTAAAATCAATTTATTGAGTTCGTTGATGCAAAATAGTATGAACATGGGTCTGGGTTTTTTGATTGCTTACTCATTTGTAGAACATTATTTAGTGTCATCAGAATTAAAGCAATATTATTTCCCTGCCCTAGTTTATTTCATTTTTTTCATCTTGGGATCGTTTCTTCTCATCCTCGGATTATCCAATAAAAGAGTTATAGATCGGATAAAAAGTGTTTTCCCAAAAATTAATTTTCATCGATCTCAGCTGGACTTACGTGATTATGGGCTTACTTTTTTCTTATCTTTTTTACGTTATACAATTTATATGGTTCAATTCAGTTTATTAGTAGATCTATTTACAGATAAACCATTGGTCGTATCCATTCAAGCTGTAGCCTGTATCTTTTGCATCCAAAGTTTTATAATTCTTCCTTCTGTTGTAGTTGGAGCCATTAGAGGAGGAATTGCTGCCTATATTTTTTCATACCTGAACATTCCGGTTACAATATCTATTTCAATATCTTGGTTGCTGTATTTAATCAATGTTTTTATTCCGGCTTTCATAGCTGTATTATTTTATTTAAAATATAGAACATGGATCGTAAATTCTTAATATTAATCGTCCTTTTTGGGGGGTATTTTATCTTGTCATCATTCCGGCAAGATCCTGTGCGTGGCGAACTTCCATTCCAAGCTAAAGAAAAGCTAACCTATAAAATTTTTTACAACTGGAATTTTGTATGGTTGTCAGCCGGAGAGGTTGTCTTTGAGGTTAAAGATGAAGGAGATGTATACCATATTGAGGTCAGCGGCAAGACCTATTCTTCTTATGAGTGGTTTTATAAAGTGAGGGACAAATATCACTCTTACATCAATAAAAAAACTCTATTGCCAACCATGTATTTTCGCGAAATTCAACAGGGTTCCTATCGCCATTATGAGAAAATTGTATTTGATCATGAAAACAACAAAGCGACTTGTTATACTGGTAAGACCATGAGCGATGCAACGACTACTGTATTATACAATATTGAAAATTATTATGATATGGTATCATTAATGTATTTGATACGACAGACCGAACTTTCTGACTTTAGAAAAAATAAAAAATTGATGTTAAATTTGATTCTTGATGGACAAAAATATGAGCTGTCTATGAAATATCTTAATGATCAAAAGTCTCTCAGCGTAAAAGAATCAGGAAAATACAGAACCATAAACTGCTCGGCCGATGTGGTCTCCGGCAAAGTATTTGACGAAAATGCAAGTATGAAATTGTTTATTGGTGATGATCTGAATCGCTTTCCGGTTATGATAGAGTCTCCGTTGACGGTAGGTACTGTCAAAGCTATATTAAAGTCTGTTGAATGGAATAAATACAATCAAGATTCTAAATTAAAATAAATATAAAGTTATGAGTAGAATTTTTCTTTTTATTCTTTGCATCCTATTGGCTTTTGGCTGTGGTGTTTTGTGCGGAAAAATGTGGTTTACAGAAAAAATTAAAAAAGAGACTACGGCAACAGTGATGTTAGAAAAAATAAGAAATGTAATGAAAATTGGATTGGTAGAAATGCAAATGAGCGAGCTAATAAATACCAAAGATTATTATTACTTCGACATTAGTCCTCTGCGCAAAAGCGCTATTGCCAGAGTTCAGGGAACTGTCACCGCGGGTATCAATATGGATTCTGCTTCTGTGACTATGTACGAAAAAGAAAGAAAGGTGGTTATGACTTATCCTTCTACTCCCGAAATTCTAAGTGTAGATCATGACATAGATTACTATGATTTGCAACAAGGAACTTTTAATACTTTTAAACCGGAAGAGCTGACCAATTTTAATCAGCAGGCCAAACAAATAATTATTCAAAAATCGGTTCAAGCTCAATTGTTGACAAAAGCAGAAGTTAGACAAAACGAAATGTTGTCTCAACTCAAATTATTGGCAGAGCAAACCGGCTGGGAATTGGTGCTAAATCCTGTCAAGCGAAGTCAAAATGTGTTTAAGCAATGAACTGCTCTTGCCCCACTAAACCCGATTGCAGTGAAAGCACAAAGTGCTGTAACGTAAAGCGGGACTAAGATCAAAAGTGATTAAAAATTTTCGCCTTTCCCAAAAAAAAGAAAATGTTAAGCGCTAATGTTTTTCTTATAGCGTTTGTAGGATCTGAGAAAACGCATTGCAAAAACTCCGGAAAGAGCTTCTCCTATAATGAAAATATGCATTTTGGACTTTCCTTTTTCTCTGTCCGGAAAAAGTATCGGTATCTCACTGATATGATAACCTAATCTATAGGCTGCGTATTTCATTTCGATTTGAAATGCATAGCCTACAAACTTAATTGAGTCCAAATTTATTGCCGATAAAACTTCGCGTTTATAACTTACAAATCCTGCGGTAGGATCTTTGATGCCCATTCCGGTTATAAGCTGAACATAAATTGAAGCTGCTCGAGAAAGAAATAATCTAAACCAAGGCCAATTGACCACACCTCCTCCGTGCGTATATCGTGAGCCAACAGCAACATCGCTTTTATCTGTGGTAAGTTGTCCAATGAGTTCATCAATTTTTTCAGGCGGATGCGAAAAATCTGCATCCATCTCTGTAATGGTATCATAGTTTTGATCCAATGCCCATTTGAATCCTGCAATATAGGCTCTTCCGAGACCATTTTTTTCTTTGCGTTCCAGCAAATGAATGCGATCTTTAAACTCTTGAGCCATTTCTTTTACCTTGGCTGCCGTACCGTCCGGTGAACCATCATCTACAATAAGAACATCCGGCAGACAATTCCTGACCAGAACAGCTCGAATGATCTGTTCTATGTTTTCTATTTCGTTGTAGGTAGGAATGATGACTAAATGAGGACTCAAAACTCTGATTTGTTTGTGCAAAGATAGTAAGAATAATTATATAAGTTTTTTTTATATATGAAATGATAGACCCATTTTGTTTATCAAAACACTCGACTGAGCTAATAATTCGATTCATTTGAGAAATTAATTATATATTAGCGTTTTATTTAATATGTGTTTAAACAAGAAAATAAACATAAATTAAATCTTTAAATATCTGTACTTTATATAAAGCCTTTCCGGTGTGGTTGAAATATTTTTTATGGATTAAAATGCATAATATGATCAAAAAGTGGCTGGCCTTTATTGTAATTGGTTTATTTTTCAGTGTATTTAGTGCATGTGGAACGACTCGAGACAGTTCGAAACTATCTTCTAAAGCAGACAGTGCCAAAGAGGCTCAACTCAGGGAGGTGATCATTACATTGGCAAGAGAGATGGTGGGGACAAAGTATAAATCCAATGGCAAAAAACCGGGAGGTTTTGATTGTTCGGGCTTAGTGTATTACGTCTTTGGGAGGATGGAAATCCCGATGGCTGCAAACGCTGCAGGGCAGGCAGAACTTGGCTCAAAAATAGATTTGGATGAAGCAAAACCCGGAGATCTTTTGTTTTTCTCCACAGGGAAAAACATTTCTCATGTTGGAATCATTACAGAAAACTCAAAAAAAATACTTAAACTTGTTCACAGCTCCAGTTCTCGAGGCGTGATTGAAGAAAATATTTTGAATTCTGATTATTGGGTGCGCAGAATGAGAAAAGTAACCAGTCTAAAATCTTATCCAAAAAAGCCTAGCTGATATAAAGTTAGTTTAAGAACAGAGTTAACTAATTTTACTTTTGGTCTTCTGTCATTTTGTATCTCCCCAGCAATTTCATCATTTTGTAGTAAATCTCTGTGTTCTCGTAAATTCCTATAAAATCAGACGAACCCGGGCCATAAGCATAAACCGGAATGAGGGAACCTGTATGTTTTGGTGTAGTAAAAGCTCCTATAATATTCCCTTGAGTGGATCCTGTATTGATAGCAAATCCACCGGTCTCATGATCTGCTGTAATGATGACCAATGTATTTTCATTGCGCTTGGCAAAATCCAGAACATTCCCAATGGCTTTATTAAAATCTAATACTTCAGTAACGATGTAGTCAGTCTGATTGGCATGTCCTCCCCAATCAATTTGAGAACCTTCTATCATTAAAAAAAAACCTTTGGTTGAGGTTTTACCTAAAAATTCACAAGCATCTTTAGACGCTTTGGGTAAATAATTTCTCCCTCTGGCTGCGGGCAAGGGATCTCCATCTGCAGTAAAGAAACAGTATTTCTGAACTTTTGGCAACGAGATGGTTTCATATTCTTCTTCGAAATAATCACTTACAGTATATCCATTAGATCTCATCTGATCTACAAGATTAAGAGAGTCAGAAATTCTTCTATCAAAATATTTTTTTCCTCCGCCAACCAATAAATTGCATGGAGTCCTCATATAATCTTTTGCTATGGACTCATAGTCTTCTCTTCCGGATTGATGAGCCATAAATGCAGCGGGTGTTGCATGAACTAATGTGGATGTTACTACCATTCCTGTAGCCATACCTCTGTGGCTGGCGTATTCAAGAATGGTTGGCAATGCGATACCGTTACTATCCACTCCGAGATATCCATTTTTAGTTTTTTTTCCTGTAGAAAATGCATTTGCTCCGGCGGCAGAATCTGTGATCAAATCATTTGCCGAATAGGACTTGTGCAAACCAATGGCTGTGCATCGTTCAAGCTCCAATTTATTGTCGTTCATGTACATGCCCGCAGACATTTGAGTGAGTCCCATTCCATCTCCAATCATCAAAACAATATTAAGTGGCTTAGCTTGAGAAATGGGCTCAACAGGGCTTGCAGCATCACTCGTTTTTCGTCCGGTATTTTGACTAATGGTTTGAGTAGGTCTGCATTGAAACAGTAAAAACAATCCAAGAATTGATGCTGCGATTTTATACATTATTGCGACTCTTATAAACTACAAAGATACTGAATATCGCTTACCCGGCAAACAATTCACCGCAGACTTGAGTTCAAGTTGAAGTATAGTGCTTGCCAGTTTTCCAGAATTAAATTGAGCTTGGATTTGCAATGCATCTACATGAATTTCTCCCGCATCTTTGATGATATTGAACACTATTTGTTCATCTTCGCTTAGTTCTAAAAACAAACTGCGCTTTGGTTTTACGCTTTCAGATTTTTTGTTCCAACATAAGGCTTGCAAAATGTCTTCTGCATTTTCTATCAGTTGGGCTCGATGGGTTTTTATGAGTAGATTGCATCCTTCGCTCATACTGTCTGTTGTTCTACCCGGTAATGCAAGTACATCTTTGTGATATTCATTTGCAAAAGTAGCAGTGATCATGCTTCCACCATCTACTGCGGTTTCAATCACCAATGTAGCGTCTGTCATCCCGGCCACTATTCTGTTTCGCATCGGAAAATGCTCTTTATCAGGAATACTACCCACTGGATATTCGGTAAGAATTCCACCGTTTTCCATCATTTGTTGAGCCAGCTTGGTATTATCTGCAGGATAGATAGACTCTATTCCATGAGCCAATACTGCAATGGTGGGAAGGCCGTGCTCTACAGATGCTTTGTGAGCATGAGTATCCACTCCATAGGCAAGCCCACTGACGATCATGATTTGCTCTTGAGCCAGGTCTCGCACAATTTGATGGACCATTTCTTTGCCGTATGGACTAATTTTTCTTGTTCCAACTATAGCTAAAGCTCTGTCAGGATTAAGGCTTTGGTTGCCTTTGTAATACAAAATAATTGGGCTGTCCGCAATAGCCTTTAGCCGGCTGGGATATTCTGCATCCAAATAAGATAAAAATGCAGCCTGATTTTTTATACAATTCTCATAATCTTTCTCTGCCTCATGCAGAACTTCTGCACTGGTTATGTTATTTGCTGTTTGGTCGCCGACTCCCGGAATGGATAAAAGTCGATGTTTTTTTTCAAAAAAAACAGCCTTTGGGCTGCCACAATAGCTCACAAGGTTTTTGGCTGTGATAGGACCAACATTGGGTATTTTAGTCAGGGCTATTGTGTAGAGATGTTGCTCTTGTTCCATTTGTTTGATTCTGCTTATTGGATCTGCAAGGCTTGAGCTTTAAATTGCTCAGCATAATTTTTATACTCTTGGGCCGTAGCAGGATCTAATTTTCCATACAGTGCATAATCCGTGTAAACTTGAGATAACTTAAGCAATAGATCCTGATCTGCCTTATTGATTTTATACGCTTCTCCAAGATATTGCAAAGCATATTGGTAATTTCTTTTTCTTTTATACAAACCATCAAATCCCACCTGCTTATAAAAATCGTACAGCAATTGATCATTCCCAGAATTTGTTTTTATATAATTCAAATATTCATTGAGAAAATTGAGACTTGGCTTTTTCTCTGCATTCAATTTTATATTTTCCAAAAACTTTTTGGTATCTCCATCTTTTTTATGCCATTCTGCCATCACGCCGATGAACATATTATGGGCCTGATCGTAATTGGGATAGATGTTCAATGCCTTGCTGATATATTTTTGGGCAAGAGTGAGATTCTCATATTTTTGCTGCTGATTTTGTTCTGCTTCATATTTATGAAAATAACTCACTCCGGTAAAAAGGTTGATCCTCGCACTGTTTTTTGAAACATGAATTGCAGAAAAATTCAATGTATCTCCAGATTCCCAAACAGGGACTCGCGTAAAACTTCTCAAGCTAAAGAGTCCCAATACCACACTCAGAGCAGAGTAAGCTATAGTCCGACTGTTTTTTTGATCTGAGCTAAGGTATTGATAAAATAAATAGCCAATCCAAACGCAAAAAGCCAGCGATGGCATAAATAAAAATCGTTCATTCATAAAAGTTCCTACAGGAAAAACCACATTCGAAACTATGGATATAGTTGCCGCAAAATACCAGAATGTTGCTGTAAAATAAGGATACAGTTTTTGCTTTACAAATGAAAATAAAGTCATAGCTGCCAATACAAAGAACGAAACCCAAAACCAAGCAGAGTCCGGACCGAGCTTAGGAACATGATAAGGATAATAATCATGTGTCAAAGGATGCGGGACAAGTAACAATTTGAGATACCACAAAATGGTAAAGCAGATGGTACACAGTTTTTGGATCAAATTCATCTCAACAAACGGATCGTTCATCAAATCATCAATCTTCAGGTTCTTATCAAATAAAAATCCTACTGCAGAAATCCTTACTACTATAAATATTGCACCGGCTAAAATATAAGGCCACGAAGAGTTTATACTCTGCTTCCACGAATTATTTCTGAAAAAATAAAATAATACAGGAAAAGCTACCCATAAAGTAATGGCATTTTCTTTGCTCATAATGGAAAGGAAAAACCAGACCGCTCCGATCATTTTGTTTTTTAATGAACTCTGATCAATGTCCTTCATCCAATATATACCTGCCAATAATCCAAAGAGTAAACACATGATTTCATCCCGACCTTTGATATTGGCCACAGCCTCCACATGAATGGGATGAACTAAAAAAAGTAAAGAACTGAGAAATGCTATTCCTTGAGATTGCTCTAGAGTAAATTTTTGGCTCAACAATTTTTTGGTAAAAGAATAAATTAATATACTGCAAAGAATATAGAGCACAATATTGATTAAATGCGATACCCCCGGCTTGAATCCAAACATCCCAACTTCTACAGCAAAGCTGGCTATGGACAATGGTCTGTATCTTGCTCCTGCTACAAGATTATTTTGTTTGCCAAAATAACCTGTAAAACTCTCTTCAGAAAAGATTTCTCTAATCCCTCCAAATCCTTTTTTAACAAATTGATTTTCCGAACATACAATGGCATCATCCAAAGCGTAACCATAATGGAGACATTGGAAATAAATACCAAAACCTAAGACCACATATATGATGATCGCAATTTTAAATTGACTGCAATTTCTTAAAAAATTTTTCATGTCAAATTTCAAGCAACTGCGAAGATAAAACATGTACTTAGAAAATAAAATATGTTTGTAGAGTGTCGGTAAAACAAGCTCAAATTTGTTCTCCGCATGCCGGAATAGGCACCCGAGAGCACACAGGCTTAAAAAATTATTTTTATATATTAATAATTTTTTATATATTTGCTTTCAAATATGAATTTGAGCTATGCTGAAACAGCAATACCTAATGGCTTTTTTACTGGTTCTTGGTCAGTTTTGGCTCATGGAAAGAGCAGACGCCCAACTGAACATTCAGGCAGCGTATGGTTTTTCAAGAATCCAATCTAACTCCATCAACCAAATCATTGAAAGTTATAATCATAACAATGAATGGATGGCTTCTCCAATGCCACAATTAAAATATGCTCATGGTTTTACTGTAGGAATGAGATACTCTTGGGAATATTTTAGCCTAGGAGCTTCTTGGAGAAACAGTTTTGCGAGCATGAGAGGAGAAGGAATCAAACCTACCACAGGGTTGAATTATTTTATGGAACTGGGGTATAAAAATCAAGCCTATGTATTGGCCTTGGAAACCAATGCTAAATATCTTGAGCTTGGAACTTCTATAGAATTTCAAAAAATTAAATTTACACAGTTATTTACCGGAATCACAGACAAAAGCCCCATCAGCAACCTGTCTGCTTTCGGCTCTCGATTTTATCTTAACATTAATTTACCTCCCGGAGAACGTGTAGGGATTACGATCCAACCTTTTGTTTCTGTACTTTGGAGTGAGCTTAATGTCTCCAGTTTACAAAACGCTCTTACAATCTATACTCCCTATAAAGAGTCCGGTAAAATCAATGAGATTGGAGTCCAATTTATTTTCAATAACGGACCACAAGAATGATTGGATTCTTCTTTAAATCCTAGACCAATCTGTCCCTTCTTTACCGTCTTTGAGTTGAATACCCAATTCTTTTAAACCATCTCTTATCTTATCGGAGCCGGCCCAATCTTTGCGTTCGCGAACATCTTTTCTAAGTTCAATGATCAATTGCATCAAACCATTGGTTGTATTTTCATTGGCTTCGGAGGATTCATCTTTCAATCCCAAAATATCAATGATGAAAAATGAAAAATGGTCTTTTAGTTTTTCCCAAGCGTATTGAGAAATTTCTGTAGAAGCTATTTGTTTATTGGCAATAGAATTGATCAAACCGGCCATTTCAAACAAATTGGCTATGGCTTTCGGAGCATTAAAATCATCACATAAGTCGGAGTAAATCTGCTCAATAATTTCGGAGACCAGCTCATCTTTGGGCGCCGAATTGCTCGATAATTCCGGCTGTACATTCTTACTTGTAGCCAATGCATCCATCAATCTCTTGAAGCCTTTTTCTCCAGCCTGCAATCCTTCGTCTGTAATATCAAGAGTACTTCTGTAGTGTGCTTGCAGCATAAAGAATCTCACACTCATTGGAGAGTAAGCTTTGGAAATAAATTTACTTTCTCCGGTGAATAATTGCTCAGGAGATATTGTATTTCCCTCACTCTTTGACATTTTTCTACCATTGAGCAACAACATATTGGTATGCAGCCAATAGTTCGCAGGAGAATGTCCACATGAACCTACAGATTGAGCAATTTCATTTTCATGATGAGGAAATTTTAAATCATTGCCGCCTCCATGAATATCAAACTGTTCTCCCAAATATTTTTTGCTCATAGCACTACATTCTAAATGCCAACCAGGAAAACCAACAGACCATGGTGAAGGCCACTTCATGATATGCTCATCAGAGGCTTTCATCCAAATTGCAAAATCTGAAGGATGATTTTTTTCATCCTGATTTTTTAGATTGTCCCTACTTTCTGCCATCAAATCTTCCACAACTCTACCACTCAACTCTCCGTAAGGATTTCCGGATTGAATATATCGGATAGTGTTAAAGTAAACAGACCCATTTTTTTCATAAGCAAAACCTCTCTCCAAGATTTCTTTGACCATTTCTATTTGCTCAATGATATGTCCTGTCGCCAAAGGTTCTATAGAAGGGTTTTGAATATTAAAAATTCTCATCATTTCATGAAAACCATTGGCATATTTTTGCGCAATTTCCATGGGCTCAAGCTGCTCCAAACGCGCTCCTTTCAGCATTCTATCTTCGCCATCATCCAACAAATGACCAACATCCGTGATGTTGCGAACATAGCGCACAGAATATCCCAAATGCTTGAGAAAACGAAAAATAACATCAAAAGACACGTAAGTTCTGCAATTGCCAAGATGCGCATTACTATATACAGTGGGACCGCAGACATACATGCCTATTCGGCCCTCCTGTATGGGTTTAAACTCCTGCTTCTCACCTGCCAAGCTATTAAAAACCAGAATTTTGCGTTTATTTTCCATGACAACTTCTATTCAATACAAGATTATAAATTGGGGTGTGCCCCTTCCTTATCAGTCAGGGTCGGAGTCTTCCAGGCTCGTTACACTCGGTGCTTTGCACCAAGCCTTCCAGCCTCCTCACACGTTCACTCTTTAAGCCTTTTTCATTATCCTCTTTTCACAAAAAAACTTATTGCTTTAGCTTGTTTTCTTTATGAAAAAATAAATTTCAAATGGGCTAAAATGATGAGAGTATGACCAAAGTGAAATAGAAAATAGACCAAAATTTCAGGATAAGAAAATTGCCCGAACACTGCACAAATCTGAAATGAACAAGATGACATCATCATGGATTTGGGACGAAAAATGGGCTAAATTAATCGCGAAATAATGGACTAAGCCTAATTTCAGTTTGATATAACTTGAGGGTAAAGATAAAACAGAATGTTTGATCGTTATACAAGGCTTTGTAAAACAATAAGTTAATAAATATCAAATGATTTTTTATTCAAAAGATCAATCCCTGCTTGTCCATCAATAGGCAGAAGGGTGATAAGATTTCATCATATTTAAGATTTGCTCGGCTACGTCATCTGCACTTGGTTTTGTAAAATAATCTCCGTCACTTCCGTAGGGAGGTCTGTTGGCCACGGCCGATATGCAGATTGGTTTTTGATCTAAGTATTGATATGCATTCTGAACATCCAAAATTTGTTGTAGTAAATAAGCAGATGCTCCTCCCGGAACATCCTCATCCAATACAATCAATTTATTGGTCTTTTGGATTGATTTTACAATATCATAATTGCTGTCCAAAGGCAATAAAGTTTGCACATCGATTAACTCAACAGAAATGCCATGATTTTGTACCAAAATAATAGCCTGTTCTGCAATTCTCACACAGGATCCATAGGTAACCAAAGTAAGATCCCTGCCCTCTTGCAATACTTCGATTTGCCCAAGGGGAACTTTATATTGATGCAGATTATCAGGTCTTTTTTCCTTTAATCTGTAGCCATTAAGACATTCAATAACCAGTCCGGGATCATCCCCAAGCATCAAGCTTCTGTACATCCCTGCAGCCTGTGTCATGTTGCGCGGTACACAGATATGAATTCCTCTCAATGAGTGTAGCAACATCCCTATCGGACTTCCGGAATGCCAAATTCCCTCAAGTCGATGCCCTCTCGTTCTTATGATTGCCGGAGCTTTTTGCATTCCCGCTGTCCTATATCTTACAGTAGCAAGATCATCCATCAACGGAGAAAGAGCATACACGATATAATCTAAATATTGGATTTCGGCAATGGGCCTTAGACCTCTCATACTCATGCCTATAGCTTGTCCGATGATGGTCCATTCTCTTATCCCTGTATCAAAAACTCTCTCCGTTCCGTGTTTTTCTTGGAGTCCGGCAAATCCTTGATTGACATCACCTATTTGACCCACATCTTCTCCAAATGCATAAACTCTAGGATCAGAAGCAAGAAGTTCATCAAAAAATTCATTCAATATTTGATACCCGTTAAGCTCAACAGAGTTGTCAGAATAAACCGCCTCTACAGATTGAGCCAAAGTTTGAGCTTGAGAGGTTTCAGAATAAAGATGGGAGCAATAATCAGCTCTTCCATTTTGAATTTGTTGATTTCTAAATTCATCTAATTTATTCTGTAAATCCCGGGATAGTTCAGATCTTAGCAATTCTCTTCTGACTATCGAAAGCATTTCGTGTCGAGATGGATTTTTAATGGCATCCAACTGTTGTTGTATAGACTGTCCTTCTTCTGACAAAAGATTTGAAAGCTGATTGTAGATTACTGTATTTTGAGCTTGTACATTTTTCCAAGCGATTTCCTTCCCTTTTTTGACGTACTCTTTTGATTTTAGTTTTAACTCATTGATGGTAGAATTCTCTATGAGCTTATTTTGAATCATCCACTCTTCCATTTTTTTAATACAATCAAACTCTGCTTCCCATATCATTCTCTCTTTGGATTTATAGCGTTCATGAGATCCTGAAGTAGAATGACCCTGCGGCTGAGTGACCTCTTCTATATGAAACAAACAGGGCACATGAGTTTGTCTGCAATGAGCTATTCCATTGTGATACATATTGACCAAGCCGGGGTAATCCCAAGCTTTGGCTTTATATATTTTTATTCCGTTAGAATCATCATGATATTCAAAACCGGCTAAAGCATCCGAAATACTTGACTTGGCTGTTTGCAATTCTTTGGGCACAGAAATGCCGTAACCGTCATCCCATACAGAGACAGCAAGTGGTACTTGCAAGACTGAAGCTGCATTGATAGTCTCCCAAAACACGGCCTCACTGGTAGAAGCATCACCAATGGTACAAAACGAAACTTCATTACCCTGTTTAGAAAATTGATCATTGGTTTTTGATAAACGGTATTGTTTTGAGGCAAGGGCAAGGCCCAAAGCTCTCGCCATCTGACCTCCTGTACTGGATACGTCAGAAGATACATTGTATCTGGAACAATGATCCAGCCATTCCCCATTTTCATTGACTAAAGCAGTTGCAAAATGAGCATTCATCTGTCTTCCTTTAGAAAAAGGATCGTTCTGAACATCTGCATACAATTGAGCAAAATAATCTTCAACACTGCATAAGCCGAGAGCCATCATAAACGTCTGATCTCGATAATAACCGGATCGAAAATCCCCCAAGCCAAATGCTCTAGCCATAGCCACCTGAGGCAACTCTTTTCCATCTCCCAATATACCGAATTTCGCTTTCCCTGTGAGCACTTCCTTTCTCCCTGCAAGACTGCATTCTCTAGAAACCAAGCAGATCCAATAATCCTTGAGAACCTCTCGATGAAAATTCTTGTTTTGCCCTTCTAAGCTGTCCAGCAATCCTTGTATTTCTGTAAACATTCTTAATCGAAGATTTAATTGATCAGGCAAAAATAGCGAAAAAAGGCCAAAGAATACGATTAAAAACAAAGGCGTTGGAAGCTCAAAAGAAGCTGAATATCAATCAGTTTCAGAATAGTTTTATTTTTAACACGGTTTTAACACACATTTCAATTCAAAAAGAGTCTAACTACTGATTATTGTACTACATTTGTTTAACAAAAATAAAAATTCATTCGTCAATGAAACATTTACTTTCCATTCTAGTATTCCTTTTGGTAGGAATTTACGCAACAGCTCAAACTGCTCCAGCAGTTACACCTGTTACAAAAGAGGGACCTGCTAAAGGCCCTAAAATGGTGTTTGAAAACAACACTGTTGATTACGGTGAGATTAAAAAGGGTAGTGACAGAGTTCGCAAAGCAGAATTTGTGAACAAAGGAACAGAGCCACTTGTAATCAAAAATGCAAGAGGATCCTGCGGATGTACAGTTCCAACTTGGCCTAAAGATCCAATTATGCCCGGAGAAAAAGGTGTAATCGAAATTAACTACGATACACAGAGAGTTGGTCCAATCAACAAAACTGTTCGTATCCAAACTAATGAAGGAGAAGAAGAGTATACTCTTTATATCAAAGGAAATATTTCTGCTGAAGAAGAGCAAACATTACCTAAACAAGATGGTAATATCTTAAATCCTAAAGGTTAATTCCTAAGAATTTAAAAAATACAAAAAAAGCCTCAATCGCAGATTGGGGCTTTTTTGTTTTCTGTACAAGTAAATTCCCTTTATTTTCTGATTGATTCAATCCAAGCTGGTATGAAATATTCTACATTATCAAGCTAATCTGAAGTTTCTAGAGAACTGTTTCAAGTTTTCAAATTTTGAAATAATATTCACATTCCAAGCTATCTTTGAAAAAAAATTAAACGCTTGGAGCGTCTCAAAATATTTGGCATTAGACATCATGGAGCCGGTTCTGCACTTAGACTGCAAGCTGCACTGGAAATTTATCAACCGGACTGTCTTTGCATTGAGCTGCCTCACGGGAGTTCAGTTTTGATCCCCAATTTGACACATGAAGAATTGCTTCCTCCTCTTGCTTTTCTCTTTTATTCTAAAAAAAATCCAAAGCTATCCAGCTTTTTGCCCATGGCGTCCTTCTCTCCGGAGTATGTGGCATTGCAATATGCATTAAAAAAAAAGATTCCTATTCTATGCATTGACCAACCGGCAGAAGATTTTGTCAGAAGCCCAAGAAATTCAGAGGATCTATCATTTAAAAATCTAAGTACTGAACAACGTAACATGGTCAATGACCCCTTAGGATATTTGGCCAAACTGGGAGGATATGTGGATACAGAAAGATGGTGGGAAATTTATTTTGAGCAATGGACAGATCATGTTCAATTGTTCGAAGTCATCCAACAATTGATTCATGAAATGAGGCTGCAAACCGGTGGCTTGGATGATCCGGAAAATCTAAGGAGAGAAAAATTCATGAGAGAACAAATCCGTCAAGTACTCAAAGAATCCTATAAAAAAATTGCGGTTGTTGTGGGGGCTTGGCATGGTCCTGTGCTGACAGAAGAAATGTGCAAACAAACAAGCAATGAAAAAATTAACTACAAGCCCTCTGATGATATTCAATTTTCTTTAATAGCATGGACTTACCACAAATTGGCCAGCAGTAAATGGTACACTGCAGGTGTAACGTCTCCGCTTTGGCATGAAGCATTATTTGAAAACAGCGAACATGCCTCCGGCTTATTTTTAAGTCGCTTAGTAGAAATTTTAAGATCAAAAAACAATGTTATCAGCACAGCAGATTTAATTAGTGCAGAACAACTTGCCGCACAGCTTGCTTCTTTACGGCAAATGATAAGGCCGGGACTGGATGAGCTTTTAGAAGCTGCAATATGTGTATTCGGGGAGGGAAATTCTACAAAAATCGATCAAATCAAACAACTTGCTTTGGTTGGAAATAAGACCGGATTTATTCCTCCTCATCTACAAAATCTTCCGTTGCTCAAAGAGTTCAAACAATCATTAAAAGAACTTAAATTGGATTCCTACTGGTCACAAGGATTCAAAGAAGAAATGGACTTGGATCTCCGTAAAGAAAAACATCTCAAAATAAGTCAATTTCTGTATTGCAGTATTTTGATGAATTTACAGTGGACAAGAATAAGAGAGTCTGAGATAAAAGCAAGAGGAAACTTTCATGAATATTGGAAATTCAATTGGTATCCGGAATTGGAGTTGGAAATCATTGAATTTAGTTTTTATGGAAACAGCATAAAAGAAGCTATCATTGAGCATTATCTTAAATTTTATGATGCCTCTGTTTTGCCTATTGCAACAGTTTTGGAATATGCGTTCAAAGCAAATATTCATGAATTGACACCGATTTTGATAGATCGAATCAGAATACAAAGTATTGAAGAAACAGATGTCTATGAGCTTGCTCAGTTTTTGAGACCTCTGCTCTCTGTTATTGATTATGGCGCATTGCAGTCCTTTGATGTGATTCAGCTCAAAGAATTAGTAGAAGATATTATTCCACGAATTATGTTGGCCTTGCCCGAATCTGTTAAAACCCCTATTCACGATAGAGCAATTCAATTGAATAAATCCATTTCTCTTTTGGATCAGTGCATAATGTCAAAATCCATAGAATCAGATGAGGCTTTATGGAAGCAACAAAAGCTTGTTTGTGTCCATGATTCTTCAACTCACCCAACGGTCAGGGCCTACTTATGGAGAATGATCCTGGAACAACACCCCGAAAACAGTGCCGAAATTGATCAAGAGCTCAGTTCATTATTTTTAAGGTATCAGGATTCGTCTAAGACGGTTTTGTGGCTCGAAGGATTTCTTATGCAGACTACTGTGTTTTTTAGTTTGCATCAAAAAGTTTTGGATGCGATGAATTATTGGTTAGGGAATCTTGATAAAGAGGAGTTCAAAGAGATTTTAGTTTTTCTCCGGAGAGTGTTCACCACACTGCCTCTTCATGAGCGAAAAAGAATTCTAAAACTGGTTCAAAAACAAGCTCAAATTCAAGAAAACGAGCAAAATATCAAAAGAATTTTGGACCCAATATTATTTCATAGAGTAAAAGATCAATTGCAAAAAATTAATCTTTATCAGGCTAATTCATAAGGTATTTTAAATACTTCAAGAACTTTTTTATTATTTTTACTACTCTAAGCAGCATATCAACCATTCTTGCATAAGAGCTAATATGAGAAATACAATATTACTATCCTGTATACTCCTTTTTTACTTTACTTTAGGTAAAACAGCAGTCTTAAATTCTTCACTCGACCTTGAAGATACAGTTCCTCCGAAAATTTCTTGTTTTAATTATGCTCTGACGCAAAATATTAAGTCCACTGGCTTTGCACAGGTCTTTGCTAAGGACTTGATCCTTTCTGCGGTAGACGACGAAACTGCACCTGAAGAACTGCGATTTTATTTTGATGGAAACCCAAAGATGAGCTCCAAATTATTTGGATGCAATACTCTTTTGGGCCTATCTACTTCTGCTCCTATTGAACTTAAAATTACCGTTGAAGACTTATCAGGAAATCAAGCTCATTGTATCAGTCCCCTTTTGATAACAGATACATTAGAAATATGCCCTTCAGATTCGGGTATCTCAAATTATTCACTGAAAATTGAAATCACGCCCTATAAAACCAATTCAATATTCGATGCTAACATCAGTGTCGTTGGGCCGAATTTTAATCAATCCTTCTCTGGTCAATCAGCACAAATTGAATTTTTAGATCCGGGAAAATACGAAGTCTGTATTGAGAAAAATGATGATCCCATCAACGGAGTGAGTACAGCCGACATTTATAAAATTAGACGACATATACTCGGAATTGAAGAATTTACTGATCTATATCAATATATTGCTGCCGATGTCAATAATTCTTGCAGTATAACTGCTTCTGATATGAGTGAAATTAAAAAACTGTTGTTTGGAACCATAGATAAATTTCGACACAAAGACTCTTGGCAATTTGTGCCAATTAATTTTTCTCCTCCTAATCCAACAGATTGTACTTTTAACAAATGTTGGGTTATTGAAATTAAAGATAGAAATGTACAACTCGAATTTGCAGCGATAAAAATAGGAGACGTAAGGTAGATGTTAAAAAGTCAAAGACATGATCTAACTCTATTTGCACTAGAAAGAATTATGATTTCAGATGCAAATTTCTTGAAATAGAAAATATTGAATATTTGTTGTTAGAGGTTTTATTTCTAATCTTTATAAAAATGAATTTATGAAAAAACTCACGTACTTATTAATCCTTTTGCTGCCCAAGATTTTTTGGGCTGTATCATTTCATCCGGCTACAATAGAATCAACTATAGACACAATTCCTCCTAAAATCGAGTGTTTAACTAACGTAAAAGAGTATTTTTTTAATACAAGAACTCATTCATTAGAGGTAAAAGTCAATGATTTAATTGCATCGGTGTATGACGATCAAAGCCCCGTAGATAGCATCCAGGTATATTTTGACTCTATTCCGACGAAAAAACTAATAGTGTACTATTGTGAGTCTTTGATCTATCATAATAGCAACAGGTTCTACGAAGATCTGCTAATTACTGCAGAAGACAAATGCGGAAATAAATCAACTTGTAAAGCAAGAATTTATATCGAAGATAGATTGAATATCTGCAATTATGATCCTCCTAGTTATATTATTGAAGTTGTAACTTATCCGGTCAGAATGAATACTCGTTATGAGGGTGCCTTAATTAGTGTTGAAGGCATGAATTATAAACACGAAATCTTTGGTCCAGAAGCAAAGTTCAATCACTTTTCTAATGGCAAATACAAAGTCTGCTTAAGGAACAACACATCAGCCGGAGAAGGTGTTACCTCTGCAGATTTGTTTAAAATTCGTAACCATATATTAGGCATAGATGAATTTACTCAAGATCATCAACTGATTGCAGCCGATGTCAATTTATCTTGTAGTGTAACAGCCTCAGATATTACAGCAATCAAAAAAATAATTCTGGATGTTGAACCACAATTTCAAAAAGTGCCTTCATGGATATTTATTCCTGTTAACTTCACTCCTGTCTCAGCGACACCATGTTCTATAACAGAATGTTGGGAAACTGAGATAAAAGATAATGATATTAAATTAGAATTTAAGGCCATCAAAATGGGAAACGTGAACTGATATCATTGAAATAACATAACCATTATGTCTGTAAAATTAGGCTAAAAATTAACATCCAGCGAGATAACGGTCTAAAGGTCGGATTGTTTCGCCCCTTTCTTCCAAAGGCAAAGATTTGGAAAAGTGAAGGGTGAATTGAAATCGAACCAATTATTTTCAGCTTTTAATTCACGAACAAACAGTTTCAATGATTTCCAATTCCTTAGAAATGTTTTCTATTTTGTTCAAAATCATAATCATTCTACAAAACAAGTCAAATGCCTTCTGAGGTCCCAAAATATATTGATTTTCTTATTGCTGTATCTGCCATAATTCTTGCTTTTCCTTTGATGATTTGACTGTTCCTTATTTTTGGAATTGAAAGAGATTGGGATGAGAATAAGAATTCCTTTAGTATAGATATTCAAATCATCTTACTAAAAATTTTCAAAGCATTTAATACAATTGTTTTACTTTTGTGTAATAGGAAGGATGTAGAAGTTGCTTGAAAAAGTGACTTATGGTCAGTCAGACCATAGTATCAAGTTTCTTGAATTATGCTCCTTGCTAGATAAGTTAGGATTTCAGTATCGAGTCAAAGGAAGTCATTTTATTTACTATCGGCTTGACATACCTGAGATCATTAATATTCAAGCTAAGAATGGTATGGCTAAACCATATCAAGTAAAACAAATTAGAGAAATTATTATCAAATATAAAATTAATATAGATGCAGATCTATGATTTTAAATATGAAATTATTATCTTTTGGAGTACAGAAGATAATGCCTTTATTGCAGAAGTCCCGGAACTTGCTGGATGTAAATCTGATGGATCTACATACAATGAAGCCTTAGATAACGTACAGATAGTAATACAAGATTGGATTGAAACTGCAGTATCTTTGGGAAGACCTATTCCGCAGCCAAAAGGAAAATTAATGTTTGCATAAACCCAAATTGATCTCAAGAGTAATAGCAAATTATGGGAAGATTTTTGTGATTATGTTATTGAAGTAAAGCGATCCAAGTATTCGTCTATTGATTGGGAGCAGGTTAACTTGAAAGGGATAAGATTACCTAAAAATGATCAGTAACAATAATAGTAAAATTTTATATATCTTCATCTTCTTTCTTTTTTAAACTATCAATTAGTTCTTCAATATCTACACCAAATTCTTCTTTGATAGCCCGAAAATAATATACAGCTTCTCGACAATTTATTAAGTGATATGTGAAGTGCTCCATTGGACTTTGCGACGCTTCGGTCATATACTTACGATGTCTTTCTATGTATTTTTTTCTTTGGGCTGCCATTCCAGAATCATCCAAATTGATTAATTCTATTAGATTTTTTGCATCATTGTCATTCTTACTAGATAATATATAATGTCCATTGTGATAAATTACCGGCCAATGCTTTTGGAGGCTGAAGCCTCTTTATCAGCCAATACGTAGGCTGAAGCCTCTTTACCTATTGACTGACCAACCATGGTGGAGGCTGAAGCCTCTTTACCGGCCAATGCTTTTGGAGGCTGAAGCCTCTTTATCAGCCAATACGTAGGCTGAAGCCTCTTTACCTATTGACTGACCAACCATGGTGGAGGCTGAAGCCTCTTTACCGGCCAATACTCTTGGAGGCTAAAGCCTCTTTATCAGCCAATACGTAGGCTGAAGCCTCTTTACCTATTGACTGACCAACCATGGTGGAGGCTGAAGCCTCTTTACCGGCCAATACTCTTGGAGGCTAAAGCCTCTTTACCTATTGACTGACCAACCATGGTGGAGGCTAAAGACTCTTTACTTACCAAAACTCTTTGAGGCTGAAGCCTCTTTACCTATCATTACCTATTACCGGCCAATACTCTTGAAGGTTGAAGCCTCTTTACCTACATATATCTACATATACCAAAATATGTGTTTATTGCTCATATTGATCGGCAATCCAGAGGAATGGTTTTTGCAAATAATTTTTGCTTAGTTTAGCTAATATTGGGTTGTTTATGGTGTAGTTATATGAATTATAAAAGTGCTCTTCATTTCTAATATATCTATCAAATGATTCGATTCCCCAAAGTCTGCCTGTTCTATTCAGTGCTTTATTTATTAAATAGGCACTACCGCCTTTGATGAGTTGTAGCCATTTACCCAGCGGTACTAATTCACTATCATCGAGAGTTGATAAAAGAATATGAACATGATTGGGCATGATACAGAAACAATGTAATTTATAATACTTATTGTGATAACTAAGAATCTTATCGTACAATATTTGCGCGATATCATTTTTTCTAAGTACACAATCTCCATAGGGCTTTGAATCAAGTTGATGCTCGTATTTTATAAAATATTTTACTCTCAATTCGTCAATGATGATTCTCCTTTTAATTTGGTTATCTTCTCTTATTGAATTCAAGTCTTCCTGAAATTTATTTTTCAACTCTGTTATTACACTTAGAGGTAGTGAATCTGCCAATCTGAATGTTATAAAAAAACATTTATGGCCGTTGTAAAGATGAGGAAGAAGTGATTTCATTATGTTTTAATAGTATTCTTAAATCAAAAATATAAAATATTTTGGAATTTAAGAACCAATGTTTTTATCCATTCTGATCCATTAAAAATTGATGGTGAATATCTTGAGAATATTGGTGTCGGTGGCACTTGGAGGCTGAAGCCTCTTTACCTACAAATACTTTTGGAGGCTGAAGCCTCTTTACCTACAAATACTTTTGGAGGCTGAAGTCTGTTTACCTACTACCAATGCTTTTGGAGGCTGAAGCCTCTTTACCTACCAATGCTTTTAGAGGCTGAAGCCTGTTTACCTACTTATAAATTTGCTTTGCATGAGCTGTTGGAATGGCGCTCATTTATGAGCGGTGCGAAGCACGGAGCGTCAGCGAACCCATGCAAGTAGCGACCACAAAGTGGTCATGCCCAAATTAAAAATTTATATCACCATCAAACTAAAACCTGTCACTAATTACTATCCTCTAACTAATTCCCCTTACATATTCCTCCTATACTGTCCTCCAACTTCATACAGCGCATTCGTGATTTGACCAAGGGAGCAATATTTTACAGCCTCCATCAATTCTGTAAACATGTTCTTATTTTCTATAGCGGCTCTTTTGAGTTTGTGAATCATTTCGTTATGCTTCTCTGAATTTGCCGATTTCAAATGTTGCAAAAATTCTATTTGAGCTTTCTTCTCTTCATCTGTAGCTCGGATCACTTCACGTGGAAGCACTGTTGGTGATCCATCTTTGGACAAGAACGTATTCACTCCTATAAGTGGATATTCTCCTGTATGTTTTAAGGTCTCATAATACAAACTTTCTTCCTGGATCTTACTGCGTTGGTACATGGTCTCCATGGCACCAAGTACACCACCGCGTTCTGTGATGCGATCAAATTCCATCAACACGGCTTCTTCTACAAGGTCTGTAAGCTCTTCTATGATAAATGAACCTTGCATCGGGTTCTCATTTTTTGCAAGGCCCAGTTCTTTGTTGATGATAAGCTGGATGGCCATTGCTCGGCGCACAGACTCTTCTGTAGGAGTAGTGATGGCTTCATCATAAGCGTTAGTATGAAGAGAATTGCAGTTGTCATATATAGCGTAAAGAGCTTGCAGTGTAGTGCGTATATCGTTGAAGGAAATTTCTTGTGCGTGAAGTGATCTGCCGGATGTTTGGATATGATATTTCAGCATCTGAGAGCGTTCATTGGCGTTGTACTTGTACTTCATTGCCTTTGCCCAAATTCTCCTTGCCACGCGACCTATCACTGCATATTCGGGGTCGACGCCATTAGAAAAAAAGAAGGAAAGATTGGGAGCAAAATCATCTATATGCATTCCTCTACTCAGGTAATACTCAACAAAAGTAAATCCATTACTCAGCGTAAACGCAAGCTGAGAAATTGGATTGGCTCCGGCCTCTGCAATGTGATAACCACTGATAGAAACTGAATAAAAATTTCTTACTTTGTTTTGAATAAAATATTCTTGAACATCTCCCATGAGTTTGAGAGAAAATTCTGTAGAGAATATACAAGTATTTTGAGCCTGATCTTCTTTGAGAATATCCGCTTGAACTGTACCGCGCACAGATTGTAAGGCTTTCATTTTACATTGAACATATATATCATGTGGTAGAATCTGATCTCCGCTTAATCCCAAAAGTTGCAATCCCAATCCACCGTTGCTTGCCGGGAGTGTGTCATTGTATTTTGGTCTTGGAATTTGCTGATTGTCAAATTTCTTCTTCAATGCAGATTCTACCAAATGATGCAAATTGTTTTCTTTGATATAGAGTTCGCATTGTTGGTCTATGGCTGCATTCATGAAGAATGCACAGATGGTCGCTGCGGGGCCATTGATGGTCATGCTCACAGATGTTTTAGGATCACAAAGATCAAAACCACTGTACAATTTCTTGGCATCATCCAAGCTACAAATGCTTACACCACTGTTGCCCACCTTACCGTAAATATCAGGTCTGTAATCAGGATCTTCTCCATACAGCGTCACACTATCAAATGCGGTGCTCAATCGGTTGGCCGGCATATCTACAGAGACATAGTGGAATCTTTTGTTTGTGCGTTCCGGTCCTCCCTCTCCTGCAAACATCCTTGTTGGATCTTCTTCCTTGCGCTTGAATGGATAGACACCGGCTGTATAAGGAAATTCTCCGGGAACATTTTCTTGAAGAGACCATCTTACGATCTCTCCCAGGTCTTTATACTTAGGAAGTGATACTTTCTTTATCTTGATATGAGAAAGAGATTCAGAATAGGTTTTTTGTCGGATCTCTTTGTCGCGAACTTTAAAGACAAACTCATCGTTGCTGTAATTTTCTTTTTTTGCAGGCCAGGACTCAATGATTCTTTTGGTCATTCCATCCAAGTCTTTTTCCAATTCAGAAATCGTTTTCTCAATGTCTTGAATTACAAGATCAGACGATTTATTTTTTTGTAATAATGCTTTTGTTTCTTGCAATACAAATAATCTTCTTGCTAGATCTTCTTGTGTCTCTGCCCATCGGTCATATTTTCTATTGTTGTCTGTGATCTCAGAGAGATAGCGCACACGAGCCGGAGGAATGATAAATATTTTTTCGCTTTCTCCCACAGGGATTTCCAGTTTGGATTCCCAATGCAAATCGCACTTAGTGTTGAGTTGTGCAATCAGCGCTTTGTAAAGCTGATTTGTACCCGGATCATTGAATTGAGAGGCGATGGTGCCGTACACCGGCATTGAGTCCGGATCTTTATCCCAAAGTTGCCTGTTGCGTTGATATTGTTTTTTTACATCTCTCAATGCATCTTGCGCTCCACGCTTATCAAATTTATTGATTGCAATGAGATCTGCAAAATCGAGCATGTCTATTTTTTCAAGCTGCGTGGCTGCGCCGTATTCCGGAGTCATAACATAAATAGATGCATCAGAAAAATCTACAATCTCCGTGTCCGATTGTCCAATACCTGAAGTCTCCAGAATGATCAAATCATACTGTGCCGCTTTCATAATTTCGATAGCGTTTTTGATATGCGGAGATAAAGCGAGATTGGATTGACGTGTAGCCAGTGATCGCATGAACACCTTGCCTTGATGAAATGCTGGATGGACAGAATTCATACGGATTCTATCCCCAAGCAATGCGCCACCTGTTTTTCGTTTGGATGGATCTACAGAGATTACACCTATATATTTATCCGGAAAGTCCAATACAAATCTCCGAATCAGCTCATCGACCAAACTGGATTTGCCTGCACCGCCTGTGCCTGTGATGCCGAGAACAGGAATATATTTTTTTGGAGTCGGAATTTGAGCCAGGATGTTTTGATTTTCTTCAGGAAAATTTTCTATAGCAGAGATAGTTCTTGCAACAGATTTTGCAGATTTGCTTTCCAAATTTTTAAGCTCTCCATTGAGTCCAGCTCCTGAAGGAAAATCACACTGTCGCAAGAGATCGTTGATCATTCCTTGCAGGCCCATTTTTCTGCCGTCGTCGGGACTGTAGATTCTAGAAATGCCATAAGACTGCAGATCCTCGATTTCGGAAGGAAGAATCGTTCCACCGCCACCGCCAAAGAGTTTGATATGACCACAGCCACGCTCATGCAGCAAGTCATAGATATACTTGAAGAACTCATTGTGCCCACCCTGATAGCTTGTGATCGCAATGCCCTGCACATCCTCCTGGATGGCTGCTTCTACGATCTCCAGTGCAGACCGATTGTGTCCCAGGTGGATGATTTCGGCACCACTGCTCTGCATGATTCTGCGCATAATATTGATCGCGGCATCATGCCCATCAAACAGCGACGCAGCAGTGAGAATCCTTATTTTGTTCTTGGCCTGATAGCTCGTAGTTTCTTGCATGGACATTCGATTTTATAGCTACAAAAATACGCAGAAAACCCTAGCTAAAACAGGAAATTTATACTCCCAAAAAATGGATGAGACATGAGAGAAAATGGAACTGTTTTATACCATAATTATTTGAATGGGGTATATATGGATTTAAAATTTAATATGAGGCTGTGTCCCCTAAAGGGGTCGCTCCTTTGCGCACTCGCTGTTCGCTCGGGCATACATGAGCCTTGCTCATATATGACTAAATGCTCCAAGCAGCTCACAGGGGAGGGGTAATTGATATACTTATAAATAAATAAATATTTGTAGGCATTTAAATACTATCATACTTTTGCAAAAAAGGAGGTTCTGATGAATCATGAAAAATCTACTGAAGCGAAAACTACTAAACCAGCATCAAGATATTTTATCATTTAATTATATAACTCACATTTCTTCCGTTTCCTTGTTTTTCAATTAAGTTTTTCTTTATTAAATCTGATAATATTCTCTTTACAGTCGGAGAAGGTATTCCCAATTTTTTTGCAATTTCACCCGATTGAATATTTGGTCTATTTTGAATAATAGTATAAATCGATTTTTCTTTGTGAGACAATTGTGTTTCCAATCCAATTATCTCTAATTTTTGTAACAATTGTGTTTGGATATTGGACAAGCATGCTAAAAAAAAATTTATCCATATTGTTATATTTTCTTCTGGGCGTTGTGCCTGACAAGTTCGCAATACCTGATAATATTCATTTTTTCTACATTCTATTTCATGCTCAAAACTCACATATTGAATCCAATTATAGCCATTTTTTAACAATAAAAATGTTGATATCAACCGACTCAATCTACCATTACCATCTTGGAATGGATGAATGCTCAAAAAATCATATACAAATGCTGCTACTCTTACTAACGTATGAACTTCTGCTTCTGAATTATACCAATTGTATAATTTTCTCATAGCATCTTCAGTTGCAAACCCTGCTTCAGTTGTTCGAAAAATAATTTGTCTGGTACCATTTGAGAACGAAGCTTCAACGGCGTTACTATGTTGTTTGTAATTGCCTTTATGCCATTGATCTTTGAGGCTGTATTTCATCAAACTATTGTGTAGATTTTTAATTTGGCTTTCAGTTAAACTGATGTTCTCGAATGATTGAGATATTAAATCCAATACTTCAAAATAGCCAACAACTTCTTGTGCATCTCTATCCACGAGTTTTGTAATATCTATTTTTTGCAAAAGAACATCAACTTCTTCGTTGCTCATTTTATTTCCTTCAATACGATTGGATGCTCCAACACTGCGTATAGTTGCAATACTTTTTAGCTCTTTGAGACTCATTCCTTCTCTTCGTTCAATGGATGTCCATTTTGCATCAAAGCGATCAATTTCGCTTATTAAATTAATTAATTCCCAGTCTAGAACTAGCTTAAAATTGTACACTTTATTCACCATTTGATACGTTTTGATACGCAAATATACGATTAAGATCGAAAAATCAAAATAATGATACGATTTAATACGTTTTTAATCGATTTTAATATGAAAAATTGCTTTTAAAATCTCGTAAAATCAAATAAATATTACTTTCAATCACCTAACTTTAATGATGAAGAATTTAACAATTACATTATAAAGCATTTGATTTATTGCATTTGACTATGAAATGAGATAATTTAGATGTGTGCCTTATATTCATATTTGAATTCAATACATATTAAAATAAAATATAATATGATTTTTGCATTATTAATTTTGACTATCTTTGAATCTGAAATTTTTTATTCCCATTCATTTTCTTTATATGCAATTATTCCACAATAATAAAAATTATACTCTATCTCAATTTGATAAAGAATCTGATTTTGAAAAAGAGGTCGTAGCTAACTCCAAGTTGTTTTTTGGGCAAAATGCTATATACATCGATGCAAAGAGAAAAATAGAAACTCGGAATTTGGGAAACTCAATTCCAGATGGATTTTTATTTGATTTATCAGATATAGAGAATCCAGAGTTTTATATTGTGGAAGTAGAATTGGCAAAACATGACTTCTATAATCACATTTTTCCACAGATTACTAAGTTCTTTGGATTTTATAAGAATCTAAAAAACCAAAATGAACTTGTAGAAAAAATATTTACTTACATCGAAAACTCTGAAGATCTAAAAAATGAATTTAAAAAATATCTAGGCAAAAAAGAGATTTATAAGTTTATCAAGGATACTCTGGAATCAAGTCAAAATATTTTACTCATCATAGATGGCGAAAAGAAAGAGCTCCCTGAGATCATGGAGACTTATACAGATACATGGGGCAAGATGGTGAAACTTGTCCTGATCAAAAAATATAGCTCAGGTTCTAATTTTATTTATTCTATGCATCCAGATTTTGAAAGTATTGAATTTGCAGAGATAGAAGAAGAAAATAATCAAGTTGATCAAGCTATTATCTACAATGAAAATTATCATTTTGAAGGAACTTCTGACGTTGTAAGATCTATATACGATTTATTAAAGAAGGAATTACTCACTTTTAATTCAGAATTAATTTTCAATCCCCAAAAACATTATATTTCTATCCGGAAACAGAGAAACATAGCCTTTTTTATTACCAGTAGAAAGAAAATAAAATTAATTGTCATGCAGTCCTATGATGACACCAAAAAAGAAATCCAAAATCATCCTATAAAATCATTAGCTCTAGGTGTTCAAAAATTTTGGAATGGTCCAAGCTGCGCAATCATGGTCGAGTCTCTGGAAAATATTGAAGAAGTAGTAGAATTGATGAAAAAGATGGTACAGAGATAGTTTATTTTAGATAGAATATTTTTCAGGAAAATCATTAACTCACACACAGTATTATTTATACACTCAATACTTTATTCCTACCTATTTGTATTTTACTATACTGCCGTATAAATATCTTAAAATATTCTATTAGTTTTAGCTAATTTAGCGTATTCAATTTCGAACTTAAAGGATTTATTAAAGTTAGGTTACTTATGGCAATATCCACTCAAAAAGCTATGACAGCATTGGAAAAGTCCTACTTTCTGTATGACCCCATTTCGCAGAAGGTAAAACAAAATTCACTGATTTTACTTTCAAAACAATGGCCGATCAATGCAAAAAAACTGACCCGATTGTGCGAAATTCTTTTGTTTATTCATGCATACCCTCAAGATGAAAAGACACTGCTATTAGGCCAAAAATTAATTTTGAAAATCAGCAATTGGCTAAAAAAAAACAAGAATACTAATGATGTTTTCCAAGATAGCAGTCTTCCCTTTACTAAAATCATAACTCAGTTTTCTCATGATTTTACTTACTTCCTTTGGAAACAAAAAGATTTAGAAATTTCAATAGACAGTTTTGATTCTGATTCTATCAGCATCAATCAATTTCTTAAAAGCAGCATCCACCCGCTGCTCCGCGAAGAAACGACGGCTGAATTGGAGAATGAGGATCTGCTCCAATTGTTATCCAAGAATAAGAAAAATCAACTCGGTTTTTTACTCACTCAGGCCGCTCAAATTGATTCTGCTCCTTATGCCAAAGATCAACTCTGGTCTACACTAAAACCCTGGGTTCAAATTACCGGATTAAATCAAGAATTTTCTCTTCTTCATAATCAAATTCCGGTCAAATCGTTTTTCTATCATGACTCTATTTTGAAAAAACCGGACGCTCATCAGATCATCCATTCCTTACTACCACAAGCATCCATGCTCAATGAGGCTGAATTGATGAATCTTGTTAAGGTCATCAAATATTCTATGGTTCTTAGTTTTAGAGAAACGGATCCCATTAGTTATATGGATATCCATTCGTTGAAATTTTACGAACTGGACAGAGGAATTAGCATCGCAATTTATGGACTGCAGGCATCAAGGCAACTTGCATTACAGAGTTACATAGGATATTCGCTATTCAAAAATGGACTCCCTGTTTCTTATGGCGGCGCCTGGGTTTTTGGAGAGCATGCGCGATTTGGACTTAATATTTTTGAAGCATATCGCGGTGGTGAATCGGCATTAATTCTTTGTCAACTTCTTAGAGTTTATCATCAGGTATTTGGAGTAAAAAGATTTGAAATAGATGCATACATGATTGGCAAAGACAATCCTGAAGGAATTAGCACGGCAGCCTATTGGTTTTATTATCGACTGGGATTTAGATCCATCGATCCTAAAATAGACAAACTTGCATCTCGGGATTTCTTAAAAATCAAAGAAAATAAAAAATATAAAACGAGTGTAAAGCATCTAAAACAGTTTACAGAGTCAGACTTGTTTTTAGATCTAAATAGAGTGACCCATGCTTCCAGACAAAGTTTAATCTCAAAGGTTATTGAAACATTACAAAAGACCTTTCACTCAGATGCAGTGCAAGCAGATCTGCAAGCTCAAAAATATTTTGTATGTAAAAAAGAACAAGATCGAAACGCATTCCAAGAGTGGTCTTTAGTTGCTTATGCAATGGGATGGAATCAGAAACCGTATCAACAATCTATTCAAGAGTTGATAGATCTAAAAGCCAAAGATGTGGTCCAATATAATGAAAAGTTGATTTCATTTTTAAAACCATAAAATTGAGTTAATAAATTACTTCTTGATCAGTTTAAAACTGTCCCAGTCCACGCCAATTCTATAGGTTTGGTAAATTCTTCCGTTTTTCATATTGCTCCCGAAATGATTGGTCGCCGAATGAAATGCACCAGAAGGATAGGCTACCATGCGATTAAATACATGTCCCACTCTATCCACTTCTATCCATTTCGATCTCTGTTTAGAATCTACTTCCAATTGATTTTTTATATCGGACAACTTCATCTTTAGCCTGCGAGCATCCGATGCAGTGGGCTGATCTATTAATTCAAATTTTTTGTGCATCCACAATGATGTTCCACATTCTAATGGAACATGTTTGCTCAGATAAATCAATACTGTAATATCATTAATCGGAAAGTCGGAATGTACACCCGGAACTTCCTTTTTATTTCCCTTAGAGAATCCATGATAAAACACACCGTTTTCTGCTATAGGGTCCGTGTCCCATCTGGTAATTTTTATCCCAAGAGTTTTTTCTAATTTTTGCTTAATTCCGGGTTCATGATAAACCGTTGTACTTCTAAATCCGGTCACCTCTTGGGGTTCATAGTATTCTGCTTGTTGTGCCGCAAGAACAACGCGATTTGGATCAGTATAAAAATGATCCTTCACCAATAAAAAACGATGATATGCTCTTTGTTCCATAAATTGATTTTTCAATTAAAAAGAGAACTAAACTTAAAGATACTTCAAATTTTTCTTTCCTACAATGGGTTAAGAGCAAAAGTTCATCTAAGGATTTGTGTAATTGCATCTGTTTTAATTATTAGCCGGATTACGGATGTATATCAATCTCCAATTTTATTACAAATTCCATTTCTGTAGGAAGGGGATATAAAAGCAAAAAGCCACCAACATTTTGGCAGCTTTTTGGAATATGTAATATGAAAACCTATTAATTCTATAATAAAAAAGCTTGTTTCACAGCGAGAATAGCTATTAAACAAGGATCTGATGAATTGCTATTTCATTTTATAAATCAATATGGATTTTCATTCATTTCCCTTCTAGTAACCCATTCAGGTTCTATGAATACCATTATGGGCAGTCTATTTCAATCCAATTTGATCAAATACCGGTCCGGAAATCAACTCAAATGAGATGTTTTCTTAGCCTTTTATCGGTTAGAATTCTGCTTTAGGACCACCATAGGATTAGGTTCACTTTAAAATTGAATTTATCCTAAAACGCTCCATACTAAACTCCGTTGAGTCGAGAAGTGGAGTTTGCAACCCCAAACATTATAAAATTTATTATTTTTTAAATAATTAATATTCAATAACTTAGACAAAGTAATGGTAAATTTTTGAGATTGTTAAGAAAAGGTGACCAAAGAAACAGCATTGGTGATAAATTCATTTATACATTATAAATTATAATAATATTAGCCATAGATGCCGTATAACGAACTCCTTTAGAGGATAAGAAAGATTGGCATTCTGAGCAGCTACCTCACGATCTCTACGAATCGAATAAAGTGCAAAATGTTTAATAACCTGGAAAGGGATACTTGAATAAAAATGCTCATTTTTGTGAATTCTTATTGCAAAGTCAATTTAATTTCCCTCAACATGAACCAAAAGTTTTCCACAATCAAAAAAATTTTGCTTCCACTGCTTTTTCTATTGAACTGTCTTGTAATTCTTATCCCTGTATTTGGGATTAATAAAATAGACAGTTTAGAAAATTTATTAAAAAATAACTCGCTGGCTGATTCAACAAAACTGGAAATATTAATTAATTTAGAAAAGGAATATTTTAATTACAAGCCGGAAAAATTTGGCACAAAAATAGACAGCATTGCATATCTTGCTAAACAGATGAATGACAGTTTTGGGCTCATAAAAGCTTTATTCTATGCTTCACATTTTGAGCAAAAAAACGGAAACTACAATAAATCATTGGAAGCCATTTTTAAAGCCATTGAAATAAGTGAACTCTCTCAAAATTGGCAGCAATTAAGTCTTTGCTATAAGCAGCTTTCTCAACTCATGCTGAAAAACCCGGATAACTCGGACAAATCAATTCATTCAAGTTCAATACTTGAGTATGCTTCTAAGAGTCTTGAATATGCAAAAAAATCACAGTTTAAATCTGTAGAATTTGGTGCATACATTCATTTGGTAACCACACAAATTGAGTTGGGTCAATTGAATAATGCTTTAAAAAACTTGAATGAATGTGAATTGATTTATAAAAATGAAAAAAAGCCTGACAATGAAGCTCAAATATATAATATACGAGGAAGAATATTTCTGATACAAAAAGAATATAAACTTGCGATACAAAACTTAGAGTATGCTAAGCTAATTGCAGAGCAAAATTCTATCACCATTATGCAGGATTTGATCTATCACAATTTGGGGGCAGCTTATAGAGGTATTGGCAATTTCAAAGAAGCGGAAAACCATTTTCTGAAAAGTTATACTATTTCTAGAAAAAGAACTCCGGATGCTTTACTTCCAACCATAAACTCTTTAATTGGCGTTGCAGTGGCGCAAAATGATTTTGAAAAAGCTTTTCATTACTTAGAGACAAAGCAAAGTTTGAAAGATTCATTATTCACAATTCAAAAAACTAAGGATTACATAGAACTTCAAACCAAATATGAGACCTCAAAGAAAGAACAAGAAAATCAACATTTATTGCAATTGAATCAACAGATTTCTTCAAGAAATACTCTGTATTTGATATTGGGATGTGTTTCCTTACTCTTTGCAATAATCACCGTCTTATTGTATCAAAATTTAAAAAAAGTAAAAAATGGAATTGAAGAGCTTAACAATCAACTTCTGTTTTCCAGCCAAGAAAAAGATAATATCCTAAGAATTATTTCACATGATCTTAAAACTCCAAGTACAAGTTTTTTAAAAATGAGCCAAGCCATTCATAGCCTTGTCGAAAATAAAGATTATTTCACTCTTACTAAAATAGGAAAACAAATTCAACAACTCGCCCTTCAGTTTCAAAATACAATTCATAATTTAATTTACTACTCTATGATCAGTCAAGAAAAATTAGCGAGTAGAATAGAAAAAGTTTATATTTCTGACACTGTTGCAGAAATGAAGGATCTTTTCCTTCCCATATGTGAGCAAGAAAATTTAAATCTGAATTTTGATGTCAATGAAAACTTGGTGATCAATTCCAATAGATTGCATTTTAGCACAATAATAAAAAATTTAATTTCCAATGCCATTAAGTATAATGAAGAAAATGGAAAAATCAATGTGTTAATCCAACAAAATGGAGCTTCATGTACTATCCATGTAGAAAACACAGGCCAAGAGTTTTCTTCACAAATGCTGCATGATTACAATCATGGAGTATTTGTCCTGTCAGGCCATAGTAATATGGAAAGCAGTACCGGAATTGGCTTAAAAGTAGTATCAGAACTTGTCCAACTATACAAAGGAAAAATTCAATTTAAAAATTCAGTGGATTTAGGTGGAGGATCTATTGAAATTTCCGTTCCATTGTGATTTTAGTCCCCTTTTTTAAACCATTTATCACCTAGAATTAAAATTCTGCTTTTTGAAAATTCATTACAATAAAATAGTAATTTTGCCCATTGATTGAAACATTATTTGGATTCTAGATTGATTCTCATATAGAATTTTCATAGTTCGTCTATTCGTTTTAGACTGAGAATTCAGCTCTATTTCAAAATATGGTTAATTTTTATTAATGTATTGTTTCTTAGACTGTTCGGATGAGTAGAATATTGATTATCGAAGATGAATTGGTTTTTGCAACACAACTCAAAATTGAACTTGAGCAGATTGGATATAAGGTGATAGTAGTTTGCTCTACAATCTCAGAATCCACAGCAATTTTAAATTCTAACGAGGTAGATGCGGTTGTTATTGATATTCAACTTCAAGGAGAAAGTGGACTTGAAATAGCTGGGGAGTTAAGAGGCCAGCCTGTCATTTTTATTACTCAACATGACGAGAGCAGTATTTACAAGCAAGCTAGCTCTATACCCAATAGCGGTTTTATTGTTAAACCTTTTCACATTTATACTCTAGACCGAGAACTTCAAATATTAATTTCAAAAAGCAAGCAACAGTTGATTCCATTCATCAAAGATGGTCGTTCAAGATACATCTTAGAACAAGAAAATATCAAATGGATTCATGTGAATGGAAACTACATTGAAATTAAGACAACAGATAAAAATTTTGTATTCAAAAAATCACTAAATCAATTAAAACAAAGCATAGATCAATCAAAAATTATACAAGTCCACAGAAGCTATATGGTCAATAAAAGTTTGATCACAAAAATGAATTTTACAGACAATATTTTATCTTTGGGAGAAGACCAAATTCCAATAGGTAAAGTTTTTAAACCCGCTTTAATTGAAATGTTCAAAAATATACTTTCCTAAATCATTTGAACTTTTGAATCTACATTTTATCTGCAAGTTCCATCCATCGAAGTTCATTTCTCTCCATTTGTTCTTGGATTTCTAACAATCTGTTGTTCTTTTTGATCATCTCTTCTTGGCTTAAGGTCAATGTGCAAAATTCATCATGAATCTGACTACGTTCAGCAGCCAATTTTTCGTTCTGTCGCTCCAATGCATTCATTTCCTTTTTCTCTTGAAAACTTATTTTGTTTTCTTTTCCTTTTTCAGATTGTTGAGCTCGTTTATCGGTATCTTCATTATTACTCTGCAAATAGCTTGAGCTGCTCCTGAAATCAGAATAGTTCCCTGGAAAATCCCTTATAATTCCATTTTTTTCAATTACAAATAAATGCTGTACCAACTTATCCATAAAGTATCTATCATGAGACACAATAACCAAAACACCCGGAAAATCCATTAGAAATTCTTCCAATACATTAAGTGTAATGACATCCAAATCATTTGTGGGCTCATCCAATATTAAAAAATTGGGATTGGAGATCAAAATGGTCAACAAATACAATCTGCGTTTCTCTCCTCCGCTCAGTTGGGATACATAAACTTGCTGCTGTGGTCTTGGAAATAAAAATCGTTCCAGCAAGGACTCAGCAGAAAGTTTATGCCCTTTCTTTAAAGGAATATAATCTGCAATATTTCTTATTACGTCTATGACTCTCAGATCGTCTTCAAGCTTCATTCCGTCCTGTCTATAATATCCAAATTTGACAGTATCTCCAATAATAATTTTGCCTTGATTGGTTTTTAAACTTCCTGTAAAAAGATTAAGTAAACTTGATTTTCCTGCACCATTGGGTCCAACAATTCCTACCTTATCCCCTTGCTTAAATTTATAGGAGAATCCATCTACAATTTTTTTATCAGCGAAATTAAAACATACATGATGCAACTCCAATATTTTTGTTCCTAAGCGAGTATGCTCTATTTCAAATTCAATTTCGCCCAACTCTTTGGGTCCCTGCAAACTTTCCTTCAAATCATAAAATTGATCTACTCTTGACTTTGATTTGGTCGTTCTGGCTTTGGGCATTCTTCTTACCCATTCCAATTCTTTACGAAGTAGTTTTTCTGATTTATCTTTTACTGTTGCTTCGTTTTGCATTCGCAATGCTTTTTTCTCCAAATAGTCTTCATAATCTCCCTGATACTTATAAAGAACTCCTTTGTCCAGCTCCAAGATTTGGTTGCAAACTCGATTTAAAAAAAACCGATCATGCGTTACCATTAGCAAAGTAATATTGCTGTTCTCTAAATATTGTTCCAACCACTCTATCATTTCAAGATCTAAATGGTTTGTCGGTTCATCTAAAATAAGAAACTCGGGTTTGTTGCACAAGGCTTTTACAATTGCTAATCTTTTCTTTTGACCGCCTGACAAGGAGTCTACTGCAAACTGATAATCCGGCAATTTAAACTTTGAGATTAATTCTTGAATATAGGCTTCGGTCTCCCAAGCCTTAGCCTCGTCCATCAGCTGAAGTGCTGCTTGAGTTTCTGTATGATCGGAATGTTTGTGTGCTTGATGCAATGCTTGTAAAGGCTTCAACCATTCTTCCTGACCTTCCAATATGGCTTGTAGGCAATTCAATCCCGGGCTAAATTCCGGCTCTTGCTGCAAATAAATTGTCTTGATATTTTTATTTATCCACATGGATGCTTTTTCCCCCTCCAAAGCATCTTGGCCTGCTATAATTCTCAATAAACTGGATTTTCCACTTCCGTTTCTAGCAACTATGGCAATCTTGTCTCCTTGATTGACCATTAGGTCAAGGTCTCTAAATAAAATTTTTTCTCCGTAAGTTTTGGTAACACGTTCTAGTCTAAGATAATTCATGTTTTGAAAGTCTGGGTAAAGGTAGTCATTACTTTTTTTGTTGCAGAGATTCTTTCCGACAATATACGAACAGAAATAAACAATAAATTGTCGGGAATATTAGATTTAAATTTTTACCTCTTTCCAGTAGCCCTTCCGAAAGAAATAATATGCAACTAATGCTATGGCCGTTTCTGCAACAGGAATGGCAATAAAAGCACCTAAGGGTCCAAACTTCAAGGTCTTGGCTAATAAATAAGCTAAAGGAATTTGAAAAAACCAAAATCCGAACAAATTAATCCAACTTGGTATTTTGGTATATCCTGCACCATTCAAGGCTTGAATCATGACCATCCCTATACCGTAAAAAACATAACCGCTCCCAATAATCTGAAGTGCTTTAGTTCCGTAATAAATCAATTGTTCATCCCTTGTAAAAATTTTGATGATGCTCTCTGCAAAAAATAGAAAAAAAATCATCACAACACTCATAAATAATACATTGTATTTCATAGTAAGCAAAACAGATTGTTCGGCTCGTTCAGCTTGCTTTGCGCCCAAATTTTGTCCAACTAATGTGGCTGCAGCGTTGGATAATCCCCAGGCCGGTAAAATGAAAAAAACAACATTTCGTATTGCGATTTGATAGCCTGCACTTGCCTCTGTGCCTCCTGTAGAAGCAACCAAAAATGTAATGATTATCCAACTTCCACTTTGGACAAAAAATTGAAATGTAGCTGGCCATGCTATCGAGATCAACGCCTTTATTAAAGTGGTATCCCAAGTAAAATCTTTAAGTTCTATTTTGATTATATTTTCTGAAATCAACAAGGCTCTGCACTGATACAACACTCCTATCCCTCGTCCAATAGTTGTGGCTATAGCTGCTCCAGTCAATCCAAGCTCCGGAAATGGTCCGATACCAAAGATTAAAAATGGACATAAAACAATATTGATTAAACTTGCCAACCATAAACTCTTCATTGCTAATAATGCATCTCCGGCACCACGAAAAATTCCATTAATTAAAAACAAAAATAATATGACTGAACTACCTCCCAATTGGACTTTACAAAATCCACTTCCCTCCGTTATCACCTGCTGAGAGGCTCCCATCCAAAACAATAATTTTGGTGCTAAAAAATATCCGCAAATACTTAGAATAACCGAGGAAATAAATCCCAATAATAAAACTTGTGCCCCTGCTCTTGAAGCTTCTCTGTAGTTTTTTTCTCCAACTCGTCTAGCCACCATAGCTGTACCAGCTGTACTCAGACCTATGGCTATAGTGTAGATAATAGTCACCAAACTCTCTGTGAGTCCCACCGTTGCAATAGCGGCTTGAGCATTGGACAGCTTACTTACGAAGTAGGTATCTGTAACGGCAAAAACCGACTCTAAACTTAACTCCAAAATCATAGGCACCGACAAAAGAATAATTGCTTTTCTTACATCCCCTTGCGTATAATCATAGTGTTCACCTCGCAGTGATTCTTTGACGATTGAAAAAAAACTAATTAATTTCTTCATGTAAGAATTTAAAAGATAATAAGGCTACAGAAGCGTAATACTTGGAAGAATTAAAAGATCAACATCATTCTTACATTTCTATTAAAGGCAAAGATAGGAAAAAAGGTATTGTCATCTGCAAAATATGATCCCCTATAAGCTCAAACGCCATAACCTCAAGGTTTCTAACATAGTCCTGATTGCAATGGATGCACAAAGTGCAGAAATGGAAAGCAGGACCGAGATCAAAAGCAACAACAAAATAGGCTACTCCAAAAGAATTATAATACTAATGGTAAAAAATAATAACAAAATACAAAAATCAATATTACACAAATTATGTTCATGATCAATCCTGTTTTTAACATTGACGATAACGGTATTTTTCCGGATGAGTAAACTATTGCATTAGGCGGTGTACCCATTGGGAGCATTGAGGCGCAGCTTGCAGCTAATGTCATTGCCAGGCCCAACTGGACTATTGATAATGATAATGATTCTGCTACTCCTGCTATAATGGGTGCTAACACAATCACCTGTGCTATGTTGCTCATGACTTCACTTAAAAAAATAGAAATAAGAATAATAATTAATAAAATCATTGTAGGACCCAATGATGAAAAGCTTAGCATTTGTTGTCCTATCATTTGCAGAATGCCCACTTTTTCTAAGGCATTGGCCAATGCAATTCCTCCTCCAAACAAAAATAATATGCCCCAAGACATTTCTTTTGTGTCTTCCCAGTCCAATAAAGTTTTATTATCTTGTGATTTAATCATAAATAAGCTCAAACCTCCCATTAAAGCAATCCAGGCATCCTCTATTTTGAAAGGAGCTATTTTGTTAAGCAGATCTTTGAAAATCCACATCATCGCAGTAGTAACAAAAACAATTAAAACTCTTTTTTCAGAAGTCTGAGTTTTTCCTAATTGATGGATTTCATTTTTTATATAATTCTTTATAGTTTCGCTCGAGTGAATATGATTAGGATATAAAAATTTGGTCAATAAAAAATACAAAAATGTCAATATTACTACGGACAGAGGAGTGCATATTAACATCCAATCAAAAAAAGAAATGGCATTGCCTGTTTTACTTTGTAAAAAGGAATTAAAAGCCAGATTGGGTGGAGTTCCAATGACTGTTGCCAATCCACCAAAATTGGATGCATAAGCCAAGATAATCATCAAGCTTAATGAAAAATTTTGCATGGACTGCTGACTCAATTTGGTTTGCTGCATCATCTGAATTACGGCTACAGCCATGGGATACATCATCATTGTTGTTGCCGTATTACTAAGCCACATACTAATGCTAGCTGTGGAGATCAAAAAACCTAATAATATTTGATTTCCGCTTGTGCCTGTAACTCGGATTATAGAAAGAGCAATGCGTTTATGCAGATTCCATTTTTCTATAGCAAGGCTGATGAGAAAACCACCAAAGAAAAGAAAAATCATATTATTGGAATAAGCTTTGGCCAACTCATCCCAAGATAAAATCGATGCAGAAGGAAAAAAGATAAGAGGAAAAAAAGCTACTACAGGAAGAGGTAATAATTCTAGAACCCATAAACTGATCATCCATATTGCCACCGCACTGACCATCAGTTGTTGCTCATTCAGATGGACGGGGTTGATCCAAAAATAAAAAATCACTATTAGAGCTGTGATCAATATTCCGGATGTGCGATGTTTAAACACTATGATTGATTTTTAATAGCTTAATTGGTATTTACAGACTGAAAAGCCAGACTTAATTTTTTTTGAATATTTTTTACTATGAGGTCACATCTCTTCATCGTTGCTGCAGGCTCATGATACAATCCGGTCAACATACTATTGAGTGGATAAATTCTAAATTGGTCGGGGAAGGGTTTAAACATCTTACTCTGCTCCTGATCTACAAAGATGAAGGCTTCCAAGCCGGACTCGCGAGTTTTATCCTGTTTTAATATCATGTAAAAAGTCGGAAGAGTATCCAGTAATACAGTGGGATTCAAATTTTCATCCAAAAAACGAATCTGTCGGATATCGCTTGAGTTTAATTTCTTTTGTTCATAGTCGTAATAAAAGTAAACTTTCGAGAATTTGTAATATTGTTTCATTGATCGGATAAAAGCAGAATGAAATCTATTCCTTGATTCCAAAACGGATTTTAATCTTTTTGAGTTTTTTAGTTTATCCTTGGAAGAAATTTGAGAATTATTTATTGCTGATTCAAGGATTTGAATCTTTTTAGCCTGAGAACTCAATCGCACAAAAAGGATCCCATTATTTAGTGATTTCAAACAATTTTTACTCCTATTGGTCAAAAAGTTTTTATTGGTAGCAGAAGGTTCTTGTGCTAAAGAAATGTTAAAAGATATTGACAGAACCTGAACAATACAAACCAGTAAGATTATTTTTGCGTTTGATGATGACATTGCAGTCGAATTATGACTGCAAATTTCGCATTTTATTGCTAACTATCAGAATTTGTTACATATGTCACAATATATTGATATTGAATCACTTAATCAACAAATAAGCATTGAAGGACAGTTCTTGGACTCGCTGCTTAGCAATCAAAACAAAGTAATTGTCGGTCAACAGCAGATGATGAACAGGCTATTGATTGGTCTATTGTCTAAGGGACACATCCTGCTTGAAGGCTTGCCGGGTTTGGCCAAAACTTTGGCCATCAAAACATTGGCGTCTTCCATCAATGGCAGTTTTAGTAGAATTCAGTTTACACCTGATCTACTACCGGCAGACATTTTAGGTACTCAAATTTACAATCCTGCCGACCATCAGTTTAGCATCAGGAAAGGTCCCATTTTTGCAAATTTTATTCTTGCAGACGAAATCAACCGCGCACCGGCGAAGGTTCAATCTGCGTTATTGGAGGCGATGCAAGAACGACAAGTAACCATAGGCAGAGAGACATTTACTTTGGAAGAACCATTTTTGGTTTTGGCTACACAAAATCCTATAGAGCAAGAAGGAACCTATCCGCTTCCGGAGGCACAGGTAGATCGTTTCATGATGAAAGTATTAATTCAGTATCCTTCTGTTTCTGAAGAAAGAGAAATCTTAAGAAAAAATCTTAACGATGAAATTCAACAAAAAATAAGTCCTGTGATTCAGCCTTCAGACATTTTAAAGGCAAGAGCTTCTGTTAAGAAAGTGTACATGGATGAACGAATTGAAAAGTATATTTTGGATATCGTATTTGCAAGTAGAAATCCAGAAAAATACCAGCTCAAAGAGTTAAAAAATTTGATTAATTATGGAGCCTCACCGAGAGCAACCATATTCTTGGCTCAGGCAGCCAAAGCCTTAGCATTCATTAATAAAAGAGGTTTTGTCATTCCTGATGATATACAGCAAGTGGCCAAAGATGTTTTGAGACACAGAATCGGATTGACTTATGAAGCTGAGGCGGAATCCATTTCCGGAGAGGATGTTATCAATACTATTTTGTCTAACGTGCAGGTACCTTAGGGAATAAGGATGAGTTTACTAAAACAAGGATTGGCGATTCTATTTTGCTCATTAGCAATTTATTCTAATGGGCAATTTCTGCCATTGCAGTCTTCTATTAAAAGTTTCTTTCTTGAGCCTGAGAAAGGCATTTGGATGTTTAATTATTGTGGGATCAAAAGCAATGGAGATAGTATTTATTTAGTCCGTGCTTATGATAATCACTCTCAACGCATACTCATTCAATTTGCAGCTTCTCAAAATAACTTGATTGCAGAATGTGATTTCACAGAATCAGATTCTTTACAAATGATTGTTACAAATGAATCTGATGAACGGATTTGTGCCTTACTTGCTGTATTGCGTGATAGTTTTATGCAGGTTCAACTGAAGCGTGAAAATCAGATCGAACGATTTGTTGTGCATCTATATAACAATCAAAAGTGGAATGCAAATCAATGCAGCTCGCAAAATAAAATTCAGATATTCAAAACAAACGACAACGAATGGCTCAAGCTGCAAGTGCATGATGATTTAGCGGTCCAAGGAGAAATTATCGAACGTCATCATTTAGTATATTCATTCAAAGGAAAGTGTAAATCTCCGGTCTGTGATGAAGTGGATATATACTTTGTGAACAATGAGCTTCAAGGAAAACAAAGTCAAATTCATTTTACCAAAGCTGATCAAATTACTGTTTCCAATTGTGGAATTTTATTTGATGACCATCCCAAATTTCAACTTAAAACAAATATTCCCCTTGAGTGCAAATATTGGAAAAATAATAAACATCAAATCGCTATAAAATATCCTTCTTCTGAAGATAAAGACTTTAATAAATTGATTCAAGAAATATTGCTGGGATGGACCAATCAGGTAATGAATTTTTCCGGTCCACAAGCAGATGTTACATTTTCTTATAATTATGTCGACGTCGATTATTACAGTGACGATATCATCTCAGGGAGCTTTTGGTTTGTTGAACCATGGACAAAAGGAACAAGAGCTTACCCATGGTCTTATGATTTAAAATCAGGGAAATTGATCAACATAGAAGATCTATTCATTAAAGATGTAAACTATGAAGATTTTATGAGGAGTAAGAAAGCTGAACTTAAGGATCAATTGTTATTTGATTCCAATAGCAATGCGAAATCTTTTTTTGAACAAGATCCATTCAATAATATTACAATAAACCCGCAAGGCATATGTTTAAGTTCACAAAATTCACCTCTTTATGGAATAAAAAAAATGATTCTCCCTTATGAAGTTTTAAATCTTCAGCTTAAAAAGAATCCATTGGTTAAAAGAATAATAAATTATTAAATGGATGCTCAGGAGCTGCTAAAGAAAGTAAGAAAAATTGAAATTAAGACCAAGGGAATAAGTCGCCACTTGTTTACCGGAGCTTACCATTCTGTTTTCAAGGGAAGAGGAATGACTTTTTCTGAAGTAAGAGAATATACTCCCGGAGATGACGTCAGGCATATCGACTGGAATGTTACTGCGAGAACCGGACTTCCCTTTGTGAAAGTATATGAAGAAGAACGAGAACTTACTTTAATGCTCATTGTAGATATCAGCAGTTCTACATTATTTGGGTCCAACGAGCAATTAAAATCAGAATGGATAGCAGAAATTGCCGCAGTGCTTGCTTTTTCTGCAACACAAAATAATGACAAGGTAGGATTGATTCTGTTTGATTCACAAGTAAGGCTTTATATTCCTCCAAAAAAAGGGAGACAACATATATTAAGAATAATTCGAGAGATATTAGGTGCAGAGTATAGACAGGTAGAGACTGCATTACAGCCGGCGTTGGAATATTTTAGTGGTACAATGAATAAACGTAGTATTTGCTTCATACTTTCTGATTTTTATACACACATTCCTGAAACAACTTTAAGGCTTGTTTCCAAAAAACATGAGTTAACATGTATAGTTCCTTTTGATCCTATTGAAAAAAATTTAAAAGGGTCCGGTGTATTGGCCTTAAGAAATCCTGAAACAAATGATGAATTCTTGGTTGATTTGTCAAATAAAAATCAGTTGGAGGTATGGCATAAAAATGAAAAATCCAGATTAACTTCTCTTCAAACAATATTTTCAAAAGCCAATGTTTCTTATTTATCCTTGACAACCGGTGAAGAATATATTAAAAATTTATTAAGCTATTTTAAATCCAAAGGAAAAAGATGAAATGGATTCTCTTTAGTTTAATAGCTTTCCAATGGGGGCTTGTACAAGGACAATGGTTGCAATCACTTGACTCTGTTTCTATGTGGATCGGTGATCAACAAAACCTCACCATCCAAAGCTCCTCTCAGGTTTCAGAAGAAGTTTTTCAAGTCATAGACACTCTATCTTGGTTGACGATTTTGGATAAAGGGCAATGGATAAAGCTGAGTGATCAAAGCTTTGAGAGAAAAATAAAATTTACGGTATTCGACAGTGGATATTATCGCTTTCCCTACATACTTAAGCCTGAAGATTCTACAGGCGTTCAGCAAATTATTCTACGAGTAATGCCTTATCCGGATAGCAGCTCAACCCTTCAAGGAATTAAGAATATAATAGAAACAGAAGGTAAAAATTATTTTTGGATCTTGGTCATAGGTACAGTCCTATTTGTGTTGTTTACAAGCATCCTTTTATTTTTCTTTTTTAAAGCAGATAGAAAACAGTCTACAATTATTGAATATGAGAAAAAATATTCTGCTGCTGAAATAGCACTTAGAAGTATTGAGGAACTTGAAAAGCAAAAACTATGGCAATCCGGTTTTTCGAAAGAATATTTTGACCAGCTCAATTTGATCTTAAGAAGCTATATTTCCAATGGGCTATTTGTACCGGCTTTAGAGATGAATTCTATTGAAATAATTCAAGAACTTGAGTCAAAGGAAGAGCAAATTAAAATGCTTGATGAATTAAGCCCACAATTGCGAATGACGGATCTTGTAAAATTTGCTCAACACAAAGTAGATCCTCAGACTCATTTTGATTCAATGAATTTTGTACAGAAGTTTGTTGCACAAAATGCGAGCTTATCCAAACAACAAGAAGAAAAACATAAAGTCGTTTGGTCGAGCTATTTGACCAATGATCAGGCTCAGCAATTCGAGTATCCACAGGAGGAAGTGCCTGAACAAATCCAAGCATTAAAATTTGAACACGAGGTTCAACGTATTTATCTCGTTGGAACTTTATTGAATATTAATTCATTTCATTTGCCGAATCATTTGATTAAACTTCATCATAAAAATCTAGGATTATTATCGAAATGGCAGATTAATATGCTGTCTCAACAAGACCACAAAATTCTTTATAAAATTCTATTTGGGTTGCTGATCCCATTAATCGCATTGATTCTTCCTATCTTATGGATCAGCTCTTTGATGAAAAAAGAGAATTTATTTGGGAGAGGAATATTTTCACAAAGTAAGCATGGAAAATTATTGTTAAAACAAAAGGGCTTTGACAAATGATGAACCTATTGCAATATGAATGGAAAGATCCTTGGTTCTTTATTTTGCTTGGTATAATTCCATGGCTAGCTTATCATATTGTTAAAAAACAGAAAACAAATCCTTTTAGTTTAGATTTTTCCAAACCTGAAAATTTTGGACAGCAATACTCATGGAAGATTTATTTTGTTAAGGCCGTTCCGTTCATGTATCTATTGGCTTTAGCTTTTATTATTATTGCAATGGCCAGGCCTCAATCTGCACTTCGAGAAGAGCAAATCAAAGGAGAAGGAATAAGCATTATGCTCACCATGGATTTATCATCAAGTATGTTAAGCCAAGATTTCGATCCCAACAGATTGGAGGCCAGTAAAAAAGTTGCAATTGATTTTGTCCAAAAAAGAAAGTATGATAAAATTGGTATTGTTGGATTTTCCGGAGAGGGTTATACGCAATGTCCATTAACTACAGATCGATTTATCCTTACCCAATTGCTCAATCAAATGCACTGCGGTGTATTGGAAGATGGAACGGCGATAGGATTAGGTCTTGCCACAGCAATCAATAGACTGAAGGACGATTCAACCAAAAGCAAGGTCATTATTTTGCTTACCGATGGAGTCAATAACGCCGGGAATATTACACCACAGTTGGCTGCTGAAATTGCAATGAGTTATGGCATAAAAATATACAGCATTGGAGTTGGTACAAATGGTGAAGCTTATTCTCCTATTGGCAGAAATGTAAATGGAGATTTTGTCTTTGGAATGGCTCCGGTAAACATAGATGAAAATTTGCTTCATGAAATTTCCACTAAAACAGGAGGAAAATATTATCGAGCTACATCTATTGAAGAGCTTAAAACCATTTACAACGAAATTGATCTTTTAGAAAAAACGAAGCTGGATATAAAAATTTACAAACGGTATACAGAAGAGTTTAGGCCATTTATTGTCTTTGCGTTTATCATTTTACTTCTGGCTTGGTTTATTAAAAATTATTTTGTTCTTTCTAAATTGTAGACATGTTTCAATTTGAAAAACCGGAATATTTTTTAGCTCTTCTCATTATACCATTGCTTTGGCTATTGAAAAATTGGTTCATAAAACGCGACCAAAAGCAATGGCTAACTATAGGAAACATTACAACTTTGAGACGATCTATAAGACATACCAATAAGTTTGAGGAAACCAAATTTATTCTTTTTTTAATTGCTTTATTTTTAATTTGCGTTGCTTTGGTCAACCCTCAGTTTGGAAAAAAATCTCAAAAAATTAAAACCAGTAATACTGAAATTTTCATAGCTCTTGACCTTAGTCAAAGCATGAATGTGCAAGATGTATTGCCTTCCAGACTTGTGAGAGCACAACTTTGGATAAAACAATTTACGGAACAATTCAGATCAGAAAAAATTGGCTTAATTAGTTTTGCAGGAAGTGCATATCTTCAGTCACCTCTTACAACCGATATGGCCACAATACAACATATTTCAAGTTCATTAGAACCAGGAACGGTAACAGATCAAGGAACTTCATTGGCATCGGCCATAGAATTGGCTCTATCTTCTTTTCTGAAAAAAAACGACAGTCATAAAGTTCTTATTTTACTTACAGATGGTGAAGACCACGAAGGTGAAGCTATCGAAATGGCCAAAAAAGCAGCGGATCAAAATATTCATCTTATCTGTGTACCCATTGGAACAGAACAAGGAGGTCAAATTCCTGTTTTTAGCCCTCAGGGGACCAACTACAAACGAGATGAGAAAGGCAATCCTATAATATCAAAACCAAATCGCGAATTATTAAAACAAATTGGATCATTATCCAATGGTCAATTGATCGAGATTTCATCCGGTGAAAGTGTTTTTGAAGATTTAAAAAAAGAATTTTCCAAAATTTCAAAGCAAGAAGTTGCAGAAACAAGTTTTGAAGAATTTCAGTCATACTATCAATATTTTTTATTTATTGGTTTAGTTTGTATTAGTGTTATTTTATGGAAAGGAAGGAAAAAATAATAAGCTTAATTTTTATTTTGTGCTATTCGTTCAATCTCCTTGGGCAGAATCAAAATGCTGCCAAATACGAACGCAAAGCAGATCAATTGTACAAAGATTCCAATTTTGTAGATGCTGAAGAATATTATAGAAAAGCAAACGAAAATAATCCGGTTCCTAAAAATCAATACAATCTTGGAAATTCATTGTATCAACAAGGAAGAGCAAAAGAAGCCGCTGATGCTTACGAAAAAAGTATACAATCATCCAACAATCCGAGAGAAAAATCAATGAGTCTTTATAATCTAGGTAATTCCTATTTTGCACAACAAAATTTTGAAAAAAGTATGCAGTCTTATAAAGAAGCTCTTAAGTTGAATCCCCACGATGTAGTAGCTAAGAAAAATCTAGCTCTAGCTCAAAAAATGCAACAAAAACAACAGGAGCAGCAACAACAACAAGATAAAAATCAAGAAAATAAACAACAAGATCAACAACAGGAGCAAAATAAAGAACAACAAAAAAAGCAAGATCAGCAACAAGATGATCAAGATAAAAAACAAGAAAATCAGCAAAAAAATCAACAAGATCAGCAACAACAAGAGGAACCTAAAGAAGGACAAGAATCTCAAGATAAAATGAATAAGGATCAGGCAGAACAATTGCTAAAAATGGTAGAGGAGCAAGATAGAAAGGCAAGAGAAAAAATGAATAATAAAAAAACAAAAAAATCTTCGAGACAAAAAGATTGGTAATTTTATAAACTTTAAGACTATGAAATTAATTTATATGCTATTCGGGTTGGTATTCTTTCATCAACTTCAGGCTCAGCGGCAAAGTGAATTCAAGGTAGAAATAAGCAATGATACTGTGCTGCTAGGAAATTATTTTGAAGTAAAATTCAGTTTAAACAATGTAACAGGAAAATTTTCTCCCCCTTCTTTCGTAGGGCTTAATATAATTGCAGGCCCTAATAAATCTTCAAGCTATAGTATGATTAATGGAGAGGTAAATCAAAGTTCAAGCTATACATATTATCTAGAAGCAGAGCTCGAGGGAAACTATATTATTGGTCCCGCCAATTTACAAACAACCGAAGAACAGTTATCTACACCACAACTTCACGTTGTTGTACTTCCTAATCCGGAGGGAATTAAACAAAGACCAAAATCGAATTTTGGAGAAGAATATTTCCAAAAAGAAACCCCTGTAAAAGCTACCAAAAGAAAAACAATTAAGATTTGATGAGAATTATTCTGTTTATCATTTTACTAAGCTCTTGCATCACTCAGGCTCAAGTGAGTTTCGAAACCCTCGTAGATGCAGAAAGTGTTCTTGTCGGCAGTACATTCAATGTCAAATTTCAACTAAAAAATGCACAGGGTCAAAACATCACAGCTCCAAACTTTAGTCCATTTAAGCTTGTAGCAGGCCCCAGCCGAAGTGTTCAGTCCACCGTGATCAACGGAGCAATGAGTTCTTCTATGTCATACATCTATACTTTATTGGCAACTCAAGAAGGAAATTTCAAAATAGGTCCTGCCACAATACAGGTAAATGGCAAAACTCTCAAAACTAATTCCGTTAATATCAAAGTTGTAAAATCGACAGAAAAACAATCTGCTTCATCTGGCAAACCAAAAGTTTTCGTAGTCCAAACTTTGGATACCCCTGTTGCTTATTTAGGACAACAACTCATTTTGACTCAAAAACTCTATACACAACTCAGCATTGATAATATAGAAAATCCAAATGCTCCGGCCTTAGGGGAATTTCAAAAATCATATATCGCTTTAGGATCTAATGAAGCCAGAACAGAAGTCTATAAAGGAGAACAATACACAACAAAAATTCTAAATAAAATTTCATTGTTTCCATTAAAGTCAGGAAGAATTGAGATTCCACGGTTTATATACAGAATAAGAATAAATGAAGGCAATAATGATCCCTTTGGATTTTCTATGTCAAGTATTTTCAACTCAAGAATTGAAACCATTTCTTCCAATTCTATAAACCTGATTGTAAAAGACCTCCCAAAGCCGATACCTCAATCTTTTTCTGGCGCAGTTGGTGATTTTTCTGCTTCTATAAGCAAAGTAAATAAAGAATATTCTACTTCTGATGCCATCCAAATGGTGCTAACTGTTCAAGGTGATGGAAATCTTAATACTATTAAACCTCAACTTATTTCTAATGATAGCTTGTTCGAAATAAGCGAATCTAAAACAAGTGATTTGATTAAAGTAGCTGAGGAGCCAAGATTAATCAATTCAAAAAAATATGAATATCTTTTCACACCAAAACGAAAAGGTCAACTTGTATTAATACCAAAGTTCACATATTTTAACACTGCTAAATCACAATTCATTACATTTTCGGATAGTATAAGCATAAATATTATCGAATCTAAAATCAAAGTCAATGCATTGAATTCTGATTTGGATCTTAACCCTTATTCATCGGTTGAACTTTTACAGACTCCCAAGCCATTATTTGAAAGGTGGAGCAGCTGGTTTCTCATCGCCTTACTTTTTGGATTTACATTGATACCCAAATCCTTTATCGCCATGAGATTGAAGTCTTATAAAGAAAAAACAAACAATGCAACGACAGTGAGTATAACTCCTGTATCAAAAAATAAAATTAATAAAACAGGACTTGATGGAGTGCAGGAACTTATTTTATTCAAAGCCAATACGATTTTAAATACTGATTCGATTCAATTCATCAACTATGATCTTAAATTAAAATTATCATCGCTTGACCTAGATGATGCAAAACAACTTCTAGAAGGAATTAAACAATTTGAAATGCACAAACATTTGGGCACCTCTAACCAAGTCGTATTGGATGAACTAATAAATACCATTTCTGCTATTTAACTGCCTATTCAAATTATTGACCTTTTTTGTTCATTAAAATGTATTTTTTACCCTAATTTTATTTTCTTATTTTTGCAAATCATGATATTAGATGTATTAGACCAAATTCCAATTTTAGAAGGAGAAAAAGTGCTTCTTAGACCATTGTCTCTTGATGATGTTCCATCACTATTTAAATTAAGAAGCAATAAAACAATGATGCAATTTATAGACAGACCCATCCATACTACAGAAAATGATACCCAAGATTTAATTCAAAAAATACTTGATGATTTCCAGTTAAAAAAAGGGATCACTTGGGCTATCACCATTAAACCTGAACATAAACTCGTTGGAACAATAGGTTTTTGGAGAATGGACGAAGCCAATTTTAGAACCGAAATTGGATATATGATAGATATTCCCTTTCAATCCAAAGGCTATACAAAAGAAGCATGTTGTTTAGCCATAGACCTAGCCTTTAAAAATCTAAATATTCATTCAATCGAAGCCAATGTGAAACCAGGAAATATAAAATCTGAGTCTTTGTTGTATAAACTTGGATTTAAGAAGGAAGCCTATTTTAGAGAAAATTTTTATTTCAATGGAGTTTTTCTAGATTCCGTCATTTATTGTTTGTTGGAGTCAGATTTCTCTAATAGTAATCACTGATTATTCCTTACAAAATAGACCAACTGTATTCATAATAAGGACAGAGTTCAGCACCAAATCCTCTAATGAATTGAGCTACCCCGGGCAGGTCAGATCCCTCAAAATCTAAAGTGAGCTGCTTAGAAGTTTTATTCCTTATTCTGTTCCAAAGAAGGCATCTCATGCTTTCATTTTGTTTTCCAAGCTCACTGCTGACCGGTAATAAATAATAAATACATTCATTCCATTGAATGAAAAAGCAACCTGCTGTTATTTGACCCTCTAAACTCACACAATCTATAAAACCTAAATTTTGGTCAATACAATACTTCAATAATAATTCAATTTTATCAAATTCTGAAGGTATAACTTTGATCGTTTGATTTCTATTCTGCAGAAAGAACCTATAAAATAATTTATCATCTTTTATCGTGCTGAATTCATGTTTTTGAATATTTTCATTAATTGCTCGCTTTGTATTTGAGTTGAGCTTCTTCCATTGCTCTTCTTGTGGAATATCCAACTTAAGGACATAGTTTGATCTTGTTTTGTATTGAACATGATGAATCTCTGTCGATTTTTGATCCATCTGAATCTGGCCCTTTCTGTATTTTGATCTTAAAAATACGAGTAATTCTTTGACGTCATCCTCATTTAGAAATGGATGCGTTTTATATTGTTGCATTAATGTGGGTTGCAATAATTTTTTGAACCCTAAAAATGATTTTGTATTTAATGGGATTGCAAATTGTTTATCATCATTTATACACCATTCTATATTTGAGCCTAAAATGGAGAGTAATTTTGGATCAAATGTGTATTGATGATTCTGTAAAAATGATGTCTGTTTTTCAATTCTCCAACTCAACTCTTTTCTATTTTTTAATGGCTAAATGAATTCCGTCCCGCAACGGAAGAATAAGTTGATGATATTGATTAGATAAAAACAGTCTCTCGTTTATTTCATGAAGAATTTGAGTTTCTTTATCTCTTGGTTGTTGGGTTACTTTACCGTACCATAATACATTGTCTACCAAAATTACTGCTCCCGGCTTGATGACTTTTTCTATTGCATCAATATAATTGGGATATTCTTTTTTTGAGCCATCTACAAAAAACAAATCCCAGCTTAATGCAACTTCATCCAATACTTGCAGAGCAGATTGCTTATGAAATTTGATCCTCCCGAAATTCTGTGACTTTGAGGCGTATTGATTGATAATAAAATCATAATCACGACTTGGATCACAGGTATGAACTTCTCCACCTTCTTGTAAGCCTTCTGCAAAACAAAGTGCACTGTATCCGGTAAAAGTTCCTATCTCAAAAACATATTTTGGTTTGAGCAATTTTGATATAAAACTCAAAAATCTTCCCTGTAATCTTCCACTGATCATCTGTGGTGATACAGTAGAAAGATAGGTTTGTCTTTCCAGTTGGTTTATTGCTTCCTCAGGCTGTTCGGACAGCGATTCGCAATATTTTAATATCTCAGGACTAAACTCCAAATTCATATTACCTTAACAAAGTAAATTCGCCGGAAATCATTTTATTTACTCCTGCAACTTTTACTGATACAACATATGTGAAAACTGCGGGATTCAATGCTTGTTCTTTAAATCTACCATTCCATCCGTCCATTTCATTGTTAATAATAATGGTGTTGTTTTCAAAAACCAACTCTCCCCAACGATCATAAATTCTTAAAAATTC